>URJM01000005.1 GCA_900548225.1 uncultured bacterium | reverse complement strand
CCCGCCGCTGTTGTTCCTCATGCGGTTGTCGACGAGGACGAGGGGGTAGTTGGCCGTGGCGCTGGCAAATCCCGTGGTATCAAGAAGGAGATTTTCCATCGGGATGCAGAATGGGCACCATTCGCTTCCGGAGAAGAGGAGGATGAACGGGGTTTCCGTGCCGCTGTTGAGGACTGCGTGGTAGTCCATCGTCCACTTTCCCTTTTCGAATCCCGCCCAGAGCGGTGTGTCGATTGCCCCCGGGGTTCCGGTGTACCTGGCGGAATGGAACTTCAGGGCGAAGGGAAGGTTTGCGCTGGGGGCGGCCGAGAGTGCGAGCGTCAAGACATACGACCCGTTCTCGGCAGGCTCGAAGAAGACTCCCCGATCCAGCGGCGTGAAGCCCATCCCAACTGACTGGACAAGGGTCGCGCCGGGCTTTCCAAGCTTGTAGATTGTGGCGGTCATGTAGCCCGAATGCGCAAGAAGGGCAGACCAGTCCGGAGCATTGGAGGCGGCGTAGTTCTTCATGCCGGTGAAGACATACCTGCGGCCAGCCTTCGCACTGAAGGTGAACTTCAACTCCTTCGTATTCTTCTCAAAGGCGGTGTTCACATAGCGGACGCTGGCCGTGCCGTTGTAGAGCAGCGTCCCGTCACTCCCCGGGCGCGTTCCAAGCTCGTCCGGATTTCCCTCCCAGACTGCAATGGTGGTCCCCTCAGGCTCGCTGGAACTGAACGCATTCTGGAATGCATCCGAATCCATCATCTTGTTCAGCCACTTCTTGAAATTACTTTGAGTGTAGGCACCTCTGCCTAGCTTTGACGTGGCGCCGAAGACAGCCTCGACATCCGTGGCAATGTCGATGCTTCCCGAGCCTGTTGTCTTGAATTTGGCAAAGAACATCTTCGGAGCAAAATTGCCGACTTTGCCGCCACCGAATATCTCATCCTCGTAGACGATGCCAAATAATGTCCTAAGGGGTGTGAGGAGATTGTCGCAGAATTTGTTTTCATCGCTCTTGAAGCCAAGGATTTCCTTCTCCTCCATGTAGGCAAGGAATTCCTTGCCCTCGGCATGGAGATACTCCTTGTCATTGTAGATATGATTGCAGTTGCTGCAGCCTTCTCTTCCTGCGAAGACGAATACGGGGCGGCCGGTGGCGGCGACGGCGGCGCGAAGCTCGTCTGGATCCGTATACCAGCGATAGACGGACGAGGCCTGCGCGACAAGCGGGAGCGCATACAGAGCGAGGCAGAGGAGTGCGGCTACAGGCGCGGCAGTCAGTTTCTTCATATATATCTACTTGATTTGCAAGAGGTTATACAAAACACAGGAGAACCATTCCGGCATGAGTGGGAACCATTGTGCCGGGGTGGCAATCGACTCGGGATTAATGTAATTGGGGAAGCGTATTCAGGGGGCGTCCCTGCATACGGAAATCCCCTCTGGCGCCCGCTTTTTGGGGAAATTAGGAGGAAGGGGGGACGGGGCATTTGCCAAGACAGTGTATTGTCTGGGGATGTTCCCGCGGGAGTGCGCGTTTTGTGCCTCGTGCCCTTCCCTGTCGTCCTAGATATTCAGGTCGAGTTTCACATTTGGGAATGCGACGAGCCGCAGGAGAACCATAAACTCGAAGTCGTTGTCATCCCATGCGAAGCCCGTTGAGAGCGTCCAGCAGTGCAGCTGTCGTGTCAGATAGTAGTGGTGTTCTTCGAGCTTGTTCTTTTCGAAGTCGTATTCCGCGCCGATTTCGAGGCTGGTGATTGAATTGAGCGGGATATTCACCTGTGCGGAGAGTGTGTCCGCCTTTCGGAAGTGCCTCTTCAGGTAGCTTGACTCGCCAGTGAAATCCGCCAGGGACGAGCCCATGGAGTAGACCGAGCGGGAAAGATGGTCGTTGCGGTAGACGTACTTCAGCCGGAAGTTCCACCACTCCTCGCTTCCGAAGCGGACTCCCGCCTCGCCACGCTGGATGTCCCCTGCTCCGATGTCATAGAGAAGCGTCGACCAGAGCTTGAGGTCTGGTCTTGGATGGAAAGTGAGCCGTGTTCCGAGGTCGCCCCAGTGGCGTCCGGTCTCGACTCCCTCGTCGTGATGGACATCCAGGTAGTTTTCCAGTGAGAGAAGCGTTCGTGCCTCTCCCTTGTCGTCCCGTGCGAGCAGCCGTTGTTCGATTCCGAGGCGGAGGAAGTTCTGCCGTTGGAGGCGGTCGATTTCGTCAAAGAAGTAGAGTCTGTCCCGGTCGACGGTTGGGGCTCCTGCGTATGTATAGTTGAAGTATGGTTCCACAACATGCCTGAGCGCCTTGACATTCAGGAAGTCGTTTTCGTATTCACTCCAGTCTCCCATGAGCCTGGAACGTCCTTCGATGCCGACTTCGGTGGCGATGCGGACGCGAGAGCCGCCCCTGCTGTCGTATCGTCCTTCGACGGGGCTTTCGCCGTCCGGGTTGTCCGGGTTGTCCGCGTCGATCCAGTCCGCCAGGTTTTTCTCGGTGATTCGTCTTGAGCTGCTGCGGGAGTATGCCGTGGCCCGGATGCTTGCGCGGGGTGTGATTGTGATGATGTCCCCCAAGTCGAGTGGCGCCTGGATTGTATGGAGCGTATCTGCGCGGAAGGCCCGGTAGTCCGACGGGTCGCCGTGGATTCTGGAATCGAAGTCATCGGGATTGATGAGTGCGCTGCGCGGGCGGTCGAAGTCTCGCCACTTCATCGTGTAGTACCCCGCCGAGGAGTGGGATGAGTAGACGAGCGGGAGGTCCAGGAGCGGCATCCTCGGAATGTCGAAGGTCGCCTCCGGCAGGGACTCGCCAACCGTATAGAAGGAGTTGAGCCTTGGGCGCACCTGGAGTCCGGCGTGGAACCAGCCGCCATCGTAGTCGACTGACGCGAAGGACTTTGGCTGTCCCCAGTGGCGCCAGTCGCGCCGGAACCAGTCGTCAAGCATCGAGATGTCCGAGAGGAGGTCTGCATTGATCCGAAGCGTCAACTGGCTGGTGACATCCTCGCGCCAGTAGAGCTTGAGCCGGAACCTGTCATCCTGGGAGTCGAAGCGGCGGTCGTAGTGCCTTTCGGTTTCGGCGGGATCCAGGTCGTGGATGGCGTAGAGATTCGTGACCACGTCCCGGCCTTCCGTATGGTATTCGGTCTTTTCGCCGAGGCCGATGCCGCGCTTGGTCATGCCGTCGACGAAAACCTGCGTGTCCCCCGCGTCGCCGTGTTGCCAGACGCGGCCAAGACGGAGATAGCCACCCTTGCTGCCAGAATACCCCGGCCGGATGATGAGGCCCGCCGAATTGTCCGTCGAACCGGCAAGGTATGGGAAGTAGAAGACGGGGATGTCCCCCACCCGGACCGTCGCATGCTTTGCGACGAATGTCTTGCTGTCGGGGTTGTACCGGATTTCCCTTGCCTGGATGCGATAGTGGGGGGAGCTCCTGTCGCAGGTGCTCATCCATCCTTCGGAGAGGTGCTGGCTTCCGTCCGCCAGCGTGTCCCCGCTGTCGCCGCCTGCGTGCCACACCTCCGTGTCCAGCCGGAATGGGCCGAATTCAATCGCCTTGGACGCAAGATTGCCGTGGAGCGCCTCCGCCTTCCAGGACCCCTTTCCGGCCATCGTGACCTCCACGTTGCCATGCGCCGAAAAATTCATCGTCTTCTGGTTGATGCTCGCCTTGTCGCAGATCAGGCGCAAGTCGCCGTAGACGATTTCGACGGCACCCTCGCCCCTGGCCACGGCGGAGCCCACCCCGTATTCGACGCGGTCGGCGGCGATCTGCAATTGCGCAGACGGTGTAACCTCCTCCTGTGCAGATAGATATGCCGTCAGAAAAAGAAGTGCGGCGACAATGCGCGCCGTATGGATGCAGTTCTTCGTATGTTCCATGGTGGCTAATATACTGCCAGTGTCATGGGCAGAAGACCTTATATTATGAAACTAATGCAATGAAGGGGTTGGACCGTGCCCTTCCCCAGAGCCTTCCGCCCCTCCCGTGGCTTTTTTCCTTTCGGGAGGCATGGATTCAGGAGGCATCCTTCCCCTGTCACTGGCCCTGTTGCGCGCCGCGTTCCAACCGCATTCGTTGGCGTGTGCGGCGTCGGGTCCATCGTACCAGAGTCATATAGATGTTCAGCGAAAGAGACTACTATCGGAATCCGGAACCGCGCCGTCGTGGGTTTGCGGGCATGTCAGGCACAGGGACTCTCATCCTCATCAACATTGCCTGCTTTGTCCTGGCGAATCTATGGGGGGATTTTTTCCTTAACAAGACATTTCTGGCGGCCAATGCGCCCCTCCAGGTCTGGCGGCTTTTCACCTACCAGTTCATCCATGAGGAGTTTTGGCATATCTTCCTGAACATGTATGGATTGTGGCTCTTCGGCCGTTACCTTGAGGGTCTGATTGGAAAGGCCCGCCTTATCATCCTGTACCTCTTCTGCGGCGTCCTGGGCGGCATCTTCTTCCTGATTGCCAACTGGGGCACCCCGGCCGGATGCATCGGGGCGTCTGGCGCCGAGTTCGGAATCATGGTGGCCACGGCGATTGCATTCCCCAAGGTCACCTTCTTCCTGATCTTCCCGCCTTTGCCCGTGAAGCTCTGGGTGCTGGCGCTGGTCTACGTCGGCCTTGAACTCATCGCAAACTTCAATGGAGCGCAGGACGGGATTGCCCACATGGCGCACCTGGGCGGCGCGCTGGGCGGCCTGCTCTACATGAAACGCCTCGTCGCCAGCGCAATGGGGAGTGCGCCGCGCACACGGCGCACAGCCCCCAGGCCAACCCCCGAACCCGCGACCGCCTACGACGACAGCGAGCCATACGCCTTCGACCAGAAGGAGCTTGACAGAATCCTGGACAAGATGTCGCGCCAGGGATATGGTCAGTTGACCGAGCGTGAGAGGAATTCCCTCAGGCGATTCTCAGAGGAACTCAAGAAAAGGCAATAGCCATTCTGCAAGATGAAAGACAACGTCACGGAAATCCTGGACAGGCTTGTCGAAAACCACCCGGCGTTGGAGTGTTGCCGCGAGTCAATCCTCGCCGCAATCGAACTCATCTGCCAGGCATTCGACTCCCGCGGCACCCTCTTTACAGTGGGCAACGGCGGCTCCTCCGCCGACGCGGACCATATTTCCGGCGAGATGCTCAAGGGTTTTCTCAGGCGCCGTCCGCTCCCGGAAAAGGCCGCCGGATGCCTGAAGTCCATCGACCCCGTGGACGGCGAGTTGCTTGCCGCCAGGCTCCAGGAGGGGTTGCCCTGCATTCCGCTGGGGGCGTTTTCGTCCCTTCTCAGCGCTGCAAGAAACGACTTGGACGGGCAGCTAGACTATGCGCAGGTGCTAAACGCCCTTGGGAGGCCAGGTGATGTCCTGATTGCCATCTCGACCTCCGGCAACTCGCGCAATGTGCACCTGGCAGTATCGGTCGCCAGGTCGAAGAATATCAAGGTGGTGGGTCTGACTGGGATTGGCGGGGGGCGTCTCTCCGACGAGGCCGATGTCATAATCAAGGCACCCGCCAGAGAGACCTATCGCATCCAGGAATACCACCTCCCGGTCTATCACGCCATTTGCGCCGCCGTGGAGGCACGCTTCTTTAATTCCTGACTGCGCCTGCCTTCGGCTTCCCGAAGAGAAGGCCCCCGAAGGCAGCCAACGCAAATGCGACTATGATGGAAGCCATGGTCGCGCCTATTGGAGACAACCGCGGGAAGGCAAGGCAGCCTTGATATGTGGCAAAGCCAGCGACATACGCGACGGCATTCGCGATAATGCTTGGCTTCCTCGGCAACAGGTAGCTCGTCAGCATGACAACCGCCATTGGGGCGAGCAGCGACGAAATCAGGTAGAGGAAGTTGATGTAGTGGCCCATGATGCCCCACACCGAAAGTCCGACGCCCAGGACGCAGACGGCCACGCCGACCAGTTTGGGATTCAACTTGCCGACCAGGGTCTTGGAGGATTCGCCGGCGCTGTATGCGTCAAGGAAGGTGGTTGTCGTGGTGGAGATGAGGACGATGAGCAGCGCGCCCACCCCGAGTCCCATGCTCTTGATGCCCACGGCGATGTTGTCCTGCCCCAGGGAGGCAAGCCCGATGCCCAGCATATACATCCAGACGCTTCCGATTGTATAGACGATTGCGGAGGTGGCCGATGCCGTGACTGGTGCCTTCGACTCCTTGGTGTAGTCGGAAATCAACGGCAGCCACGACAGAGGCATGGCAAGTGACATCTCGAAGATTGCCCAGAAGTCCGATGTCTCCCCGCCATCCTCAATGGGCATCACCGGATTTGAGGTGGCGATTCTGACTGACAGTATCGCCACCAGCACCAGCAGCAGGACAATCGAGCATGCGGAGACAATCGAGAAGGAGCGGAGTCCGATGAATATCCAGATTGCCACGAGGATTCCAAGGATTGCGGCGAGGCTCCACAGCGGCATCGAGGGGATGATCTCGTGGGCAGCGTCAGCCCCCTGGGAGATCATGACGGCCGTCCAGCCGATCAGCTGCAGGACATTCACGGCCGCAAAAAAGCGCATTCCCAGTGTCCCGAAGAACGCCTTTGTGCACTCCATGCCATTCTGGCGTGTGCGGGCGCCTATCAATCCCGCCAGGAAGAGCATCGCGCCGCCCAGCAGGTGTCCCAATATCACTGCGGAAAGCGAGCCGCGGCAGTAGAGGCCAGCCTCAATCTCCGCCAGCGAAATCGCCGCGCCAAACCAAATCAAACCATACTTGCGCCCTTCCAGGACGCGCTCATTAATGCTCGCTTCCATTTGCATTCCCTCCGACGGCATTATCCGTATCAGGTTCTTCGGGTCTCGTCTCAGCAAATCCCAGCGTCCGCTGGGCAGCACCCCGTGTCAAAAGACATAATATAGTGCTAGGGAGGAGGGAGGAGAAGGTAGAAGGTAGTGCGTGGCAGGCGCGCTCGAGCGCGCCCGCACGGCGATTCTGCCGTGCGACCTACAATGGAAGCCCACTGCATAGTGTCCACGCACTTCTCCCTCCATTCTTCTCCCTAATCTCTACTTACACATGCACATCCGTGACGGCCCGTCCTGACGGTTCGTTCATGTGTTTGAACGCCTCGTCCCATTCCAGTGCCTTAGCGGTCGAGCATGCGACCGACGCCTCGTGTGGGACGCATGCCGCGGCCGACTCTGACGGGAAGAATTCCGCGAAGATGCTTCGGTAGTAGTACTCCTCCTTTGTGGCGGGGGTGTTGAGTGGGAACCGTTTTGCGGCCTGTGCGAATTGTGCGTCGGTGACTTCGCGTGCAGTCATCTCCTTGAGCGTATCGATCCAGGAGTAGCCCACTCCGTCGGAGAACTGCTCCTTCTGCCGCCATGCGACCGAGAGTGGCAGGATGTCGTGGAACGCCTCCCTGAGAATCCACTTTTCAATATGGGAGTCGCCGTGGTCTCCCGTGGTTGGCGGCAGAATTCTTCCCTGGCACATCTTGTCGGCGGGGTTGAGCCTCATTGCCACATCCAGGAACTCCTTGTCGAGGAACGGGACGCGTCCTTCGACTCCCCATGCGGCGAGTGACTTGTTTGCGCGGAGGCAGTCGTAGAGGTGGAGTTTTCCCAGCTTTCGAACGGTCTCCTCATGGAACTCCTTGGCGTTTGGCGCCTTGTGGAAGTAGAGATAACCGCCGAAGATTTCATCGGCGCCCTCTCCTGAGAGCACCATCTTGATGCCCATTGCCTTGATTGCCCGTGCCATCAGGAACATAGGGGTTGAGGCCCGCACCGTTGTGATGTCGTAGGTTTCCAGGTGGTATATCACATCAGGCAGTGCATCAAGGGCCTCCTGGATTGTGAAGTGGATTTCGTGGTGGACAGTTCCGATGAAGTCGGCGGCCTTTCTGGCGGCCTCCAGATCCGGGGAGCCATCCAGTCCGATTGCAAAGGAATGGAGCCGTGGATACCAGGCCTCCTGTGTGTCGCCTGACTCCACGCGGCGGCGTGCGAACTTTGCGGCGATTGCGGTGATGACCGTGGAGTCAAGGCCGCCGGAGAGCAGGACACCGTAGGGGACGTCGCTCATCATCTGGCGTTTCACGGCCGCCTCCAATGCGCTGCGAAGCTCCGGAATCGACGACTTGTTGTCCTTGACTGCGGAATACTCGAACCAGTCCCGCCTGTACCAGCGTTTCGGCGCATCGTCGCCTGATGCGAGGCAGTGCCCTGGCTGGAACTCCTGAACCATGCAGCAGAATCCCTCCAGCGCCTTCAGCTCCGAGGCGACGTAGTAGTGTCCGTCGGCATCCCAGCCCTGGTAAAGGGGGATGACTCCGATTGGGTCCCGTCCCACGAGATACCTGTCCTCCTTTGTATCGTAGAGTGCGAAGGCGAAGATTCCGTTCAGCATGTCGAGGAATCCGTCGCCGTACTTGATGTACAGCGGGATGAGGACCTCGCAGTCAGACTTCGTCTGGAACTCGTATTCGTCTGCAAGCGACTTCCGGAGCTCCTCGTGGTTGTAGATTTCGCCGTTGACGGCGAGGACGTATCGTCCGTCGGGGCTGTAGAGGGGCTGCTTGCCCGACAGCGGGTCGATGATTGCCAGGCGTTCATGGGAGATGAGCGCCTTGTCGCCCTCGAAGACGCCGGACCAGTCCGGTCCGCGGTGGCGAATCCTCCGCGACATCTGGAGTAGTTGCTTTCGCAGGGCGGGCGCCTTGCCGTCCTTTACGTCGAATATGCCAACAAAGCCGCACATGGTAGTTCAGTGGAGTGGTGGGATGAAGATGGTGAAGAAGTGGTTTTGGCGACTGCGCGCTACAGGAGTTCGCGGGCGCATTTGATGCCGTCGGCGATTGCCCGGACAACCAGGGAGGGGCCGGACGCCGCGTCCCCGGCGATTGCGATGTTCGGGGAGTCGGGAAGCCCCAGGGACTCGAGGACTTGCTGGCGCGTCTGGCGAAGGAACCCCATCGCCAGCACAACCATGTCGCAGGGAATCACCCGGGAAGGACCCGACGGGGCGAACTTCACAGGACGCCCGGTGGCGGAATCGATCTCCCAGGAGACGGGGACCACCTCCGCGCCGGTGACGCGCCCGTCCTCGCCGAGGAACCGAAGCGTATTGAGGCTCCAGAAGCGTTCCAGACCCTCCTCCACCGCGTATGAGGAGCGGAGCATGTATGGCCAAAGTGGCCACGGGGTATGTTCCGAGCGCTCCGCCGGCGGCTTTGGCATGACATCTATTGACAACGCCGACAGCGCCCCCTGACGGATGGAGGTTCCCGCGCAGTCGTTGCCTGTATCGCCGCCGCCGACGACGAGGACTCGCCGTCCCTTTGCGGAGAGAGGCGTCCCGTCGGTTTCGCCCGTAGTTGCGCGGTTTTGGCCTCCGAGGAACTCCAGTGCCTGGTGGATTCCCCTGAGTTCCCGTCCTGGCACCTTGAGGTCCCTTGGGATTGGGGTGCCGTATGCGACCACGACTGCGTCATGGTGTTTAAGGAGGTATGCGCCGGAGATGTCCTTTCCGATTTCGGCTCCGCCCACGAAGGAGATTCCCTCCTTCTGCATGAGGTTCCATCGACGGTCGATGACTGCCTTGTCGAGCTTGAAGCATGGGATTCCGTAGCGCAGGAGCCCTCCGGGGCGTTCGTTCTTGTCGTAGATTGTGACGAGTGCGCCGGCGCGGTTGAGCATTTCGGCAGCCGCCAGCCCTGCCGGGCCGGCGCCCACGACCGCGACACGGCATCCGTTGCGTTCGGCAGGATGGCGTGGAAGCACCCAGCCATGCTCGTAGGCGGTCTCCACAATCCTCTTCTCGACCTGGCGGATGTTCGTCGCACCGTAGCCGACTCCCTCGAGACAGCAGGCCGCCTCGCAGAGCGCGGGGCAGACGCGGCTGGTGAACTCTGGAAACGGGCTTGTGGAGGAAAGCCACTCCCAGGCGGTGCGCCAGTCGTCGTGGACGACGGCCCGCGTCATGTCGGGGATGGAGTTCTGGAGGGGGCATCCCATTGCGTGGCAGAAGGGGACGCCGCAGTTCTGGCAGCGCCGCGCCCGCAGCTTCACCTCGTCCTGGGAGAGTGTGGCCTCCACCTCGCGGCTGTCATGGATTCGTTCCGTGACTGGGCGGTATGTGTGGTCAAGCCTGGAGATTTCAAAGAATGTCTTGCTCATCTTATCGCTGGCTCCTCAGGATTCTCCTGTATTCGACGGGCATCACGCACACGAAATGCCCCCGGTATTCCTTCCAGTCCCCGAGGATTCTGCGCGCCTTCGGGCTGTTAGTGGCCTCGAGATGCTCCTTGAGAAGCTCCTTCAGTTGTTTTTCCTCGGAGGAACCCTCCTGGATTGACTCCAGATCCACCGTGTCGAGATTGCATCTCAAATCGAAATCGCCGTCTTCATCGAGGACAAAGGCGACGCCGCCGGTCATTCCGGCCGCGAAGTTGACGCCTGTGGGGCCCAGCACTGCCACGCACCCGCCTGTCATGTATTCGCACCCGTGGTCGCCTACGCCTTCGACCACCGCGCGGAAGCCGCTGTTGCGGATTGCGAAGCGTTCCCCGGCCTGGCCGTTGATGAAGATGGAACCGGAGGTGCCGCCGTAGCCGATGACGTTGCCCGCAATCACGTTCTCCTCGGGGGCGCACCCGTCGCCGTCACTGGGGACGATTACGATTCTGCCGCCGGAGAGCCCCTTGCCAACATAGTCGTTGGCCTCGCCCTCGAGACGGAAGGTGACACCCTTCATCAGGAATGCGCCGAAGCTCTGTCCTGCAACACCCTGGAAGCGGACGCGGAAGGTCTCCTCCGGGAGTCCATCCTGCCCCTTTGCCAGGGCGATTCTGCCGGAGAGCCGTGCGCCGACGGAGCGGTCTGCGTTCACAATGGGCAGCGTCACCTCCTTTGCGGTGAATTTCTCCAGCGCATCCCCGAGGGCGGGGAAGATCTTCGTGTCGTCGATTGTCGTCTCCGCATTTGCCTCCCCCTTCCAGCGGATTTCCTCCCCTTCGGCGCGGTGCAGCATGTCCCTGAAGTCGAGTCCGGCGGCCTTTCCCGTCATCCTCGCCTCGTCGGCCTCCAGGAGGTCGGTTCTTCCCACCGCCTCGTCAAGGGAATGCAGACCGAGGCCGGCCAGGATTCCACGCGTCTCTTCGGCGATGAACCTGAGGTAGTTGACGATGTGTTCCGGCTTGCCCTTGAAGCGCTTGCGGATTTCCGGATCCTGGGTCGTGATGCCGGCGGGGCATGTATTGTCCTGGCACTGCCGAAGCATCATGCATCCGAGTGCCAGCAGGAGCGACGTGGCGAAGCCAAACTCCTCGGCGCCGAGAAGCGCCGCGACAACCACGTCGCGCCCGGTGCGAAGCTGTCCATCCACCTGGAGTTTCACCTTGCCGCGGAGGCCGTTCTTGACGAGTGTCTGGTGGGTTTCCGCCAGGCCGACCTCCCATGGCATGCCCGCGTGCTTGATTGAACTCAGGGGAGCCGCGCCGGTGCCGCCGTCATGGCCGGAGATCACCACCACGTCCGCGTGCGCCTTTGCGACGCCCGCCGCGACCGTGCCCACGCCATTCTCGGAAACCAGCTTGACGGAGACCCTCGCGGAGGGGTTCACGGCGCGGAGGTCGTGGATCAGCTGCGCCAGGTCTTCGATTGAGTAGATGTCGTGGTGCGGTGGAGGCGAGATGAGGGTGACATGGGGAGTCGCGTGCCTGGTGCGTGCAATCTCCTCGTCCACCTTGTCGCCGGGAAGCTGTCCGCCCTCGCCGGGCTTTGCGCCCTGTGCCATCTTGATTTGGAGGTCCTTCGCATGGGCGAGGTAGTTTGCCGTGACGCCGAAGCGCCCCGACGCAATCTGCCTGATTGCGCTTCCACGGGCTTCGCCCTGGGCATTGGGCAGGTCCCTCTCGGGGCCTTCGCCGCCTTCGCCGGAGTTGCTCATGCAGCCAATGCGGTTCATTGCGACCGCGATTGCCTCGTGTGCCTCGGGGCTTAGGGCGCCCAGGCTCATTGCGCCTGAGACGAAGTGGTGGAGAATCGACTCCACCGGCTCCACCGACTCCAGGGGAACGGAGGCCTCGCCCTCCTTGAACCTAAGCAGGTCGCGAAGGCGGATGGGGACCTCGGGGGCGTTGGCGCCAGCCGCAAAGGCGTTGTATTGACTGATGTCGTTCTCGCGGACGGCGTGATGCAGCGCGCAAATCGAGAGCGGCGTCACCAGGTGCGGTTCGCCGTTGTGGCGCCACCTGTATGCGCCGCCCACCTTCAGCGGCACGTCCTCGGACGCATCCCGCGCCTCCTGGACGCGGGCGCGGACCTCGGCCTCCACGTCGGCGATTCCGATGCCGCCCACCGCGCTTGGCGTTCCGGGGAAGTACTTTGCCACCAGGTCCCTGCCAAGCCCGATTGCCTCGAACATCTGGGCGGATCGGTAGCTCCTCAAAGTGGCGATTCCCATCTTGGACATGCACTTGAGCAGCCCCTTGTCAATTGCGGAGATGTAGTTTTCGGTCGCCTTCGCCGCGTCTCCGTCCTTTGCCAGGGCGGCGGCGGTTTCCAGGGCAAGATAGGGATGGATTGCCGTGGCGCCGTACCCCAGGAGCAGTGCGTAGTGCATGACCTCCCGCGCCTCGCCGGTCTGGAGAATGATTCCGACTGGCGGGCGCAGCCCGGCCACGGTCAATGCCTGGTTGACGGCGGCGGTGGCAAGGAGCGACGGCATCGGCAGCTCGTCCTCCCCCATCTCCTTGTCGGTGAGGATGAGGATGTTGCGCCCCTCGCGCGCGGATGCCACGGCGGCCTCCTCCAGGGCGGCAAGCGCCTTCTGGAGGTCCTCCTTCCACCCAAGGCGAAGCACCTGGATGCGGCTCTTCTCCATGACAAGCAGGCGCGCCAGATCCTCCCCCGTGAGAATGGGACGGGCCAGGCGGACGACGCTCTGGCGGTGGGCACTCTCGGAGAGGATGTTCCCCTGGTTTCCAATGTAGGTGGTCAGGCTCATCACCAGCTCCTCGCGGATCGGGTCGATGGGCGGGTTGGTGACCTGGGCAAAGCGTTGCTTGAAGTAGTTGAAGAGAAGCTGCGGACGGGGCGAAAGCACCGCGAGGGACGCGTCGTTGCCCATGGAGCCCACGGGCTCCTTCCCCGCCTCCACCATGGGGCGCACCAGCAGTTCCACATCCTCCTGGGACCATCCGAAAAGGCGCTGCCGTTCCTTGAGGCCCGGGGAGACATGCTCCGCCGTAATGGAGTCGAACATTCCCGCCACGGGGATTTTGTTCTCCTGCGCCCATCTGCGGTAGGGCGCCTGGCGCGCAACCATGCTCTTGAGCTCCTGGTCGAGGACCAGGCGATGCTCCTTGAGGTCGCACCACAGTATCTCGCCGGGCTTGAGACGGCCCCGGCGGACCACATCGCCCGGGGCGAAGTCCAGCACGCCGGTCTCGGACGCCAGCACGAAGAGCCCGTCCCTGGTGAGGGAGTACCTGGCGGGGCGCAGCCCGTTCCTGTCAAGCATCGCCCCTGCGCCGACCCCGTCGGTGAATGTCACCGCCGCAGGCCCGTCCCAGGGTTCCACCAGAGACGAGTGATAGTCGTAGAATCCGCGTATATCCTTGCCCATGTGGTATTTAGCACCCCACGCCTGTGGGATCAGCATCATCATTGCGTGTGGCAGCCAGCGGCCGCCCTGCACCAGAAGCTCCACCATGTTGTCAAGGCATGCGGAGTCGTTCTGGCTTTCGTCGATGAGCGGCACCAGCTTCCGGATGTCTTCGGCGCTGAAGAGCGGGCTTTCGAGGAATGCCTCGCGGGTGCGTGCATGGTTCAGGTTTCCCCTGAGGGTGTTGATTTCGCCGTTGTGGGCAAGATACCTGAAGGGATGGGCCAGTCGCCATGTCGGGAAGGTGTTCGTGCTGTAGCGCTGGTGCACGAGCACCAGTGGGGAGACGAACTGCTCGTCCGCCAGGTCCCCGTAGAACGACTCGATCTGTGTGGCGAGCATCAATCCCTTGTACACAATGGTACGGGTGCTGAAGCTCGGGAAATATGCGTCAAGAAGCTCCTTCTCAAGACGGCGGCGGGCGACGAAGACGCGGCGTTCCAGCGCCTCCCACGCAAGTCCCTCCTTCGAGGCCACGAAGACCTGCCGTATCACAGGGCAGCTCCCGCGGGCGACCTCGCCTATGCTCGAAAGGTCCGACGGCACGTCACGCCAGGCAAGCACCCGAAGCCCCTCCTCCGAAAGCACACGCTCCAGGGTCGACTCCTCCCCTACGCCGTTGAAGAGGACGCCAACCGCATACGCGCCAGGAGCGGGAAGTATCCCGCCGACGCACTTCTGGAAAAAGCCGTGGGGAATCACGCTCAGCAGGCCGGCACCGTCGCCGGACAATGGATCCCGCCCCGCCGCGCCCCGGTGCAGAAGACGCTTCAGAATCGTCACGCCACGGCTGACAATGTCGTGGGTGGCGACGCCGCTCAGGTTCGCAAGCATCCCGACGCCGCAGGCGTCATGCTCGTTGCTGAAATGGTATAGGCCATCGTCCGCCGGAAGGGCCAGGCTACGCTGTCGATATTCCATGTCCATTTTGGTGAGGTCGCAAGTGTTAGGTATGGTAGGCAAATCAAGGCGCTCCGCGCCAGAAAACCGCGGCCGCGATAAAGCAAGGGACGTGCCAACACCCACGGGAGGCGGAGGAGGAACGACAAACTATGGAATGCCGTTACAAATGGTGTAAATTATCCCTTGTTTACATTACAAAGATTGTAATAGCATGATGGGGCCCGGGAGTTTTTCCGCCTTGCCAGTGGACTTGGCACGCCCTTTGCTTTGCCGCCGACATTTTGTCAGCCGGGTCATTTCCGTCCTGGCGGACTCACCTATCCTGAACTGGAGACACTGAAATGCAAAAGAGATTCGATGCCGTGTGCAAGATTTCCGACCGTCGCACTGAAGCGTCGGAGCCGCAGGGTGCGAAGTTGTTGGACTTCTTTGCCGCTGATGTCTTCGACAACGCGAAGATGGCGGAGCACCTTCCGAAGACGACCTACAAGAAACTGATAGCGACCATCAACGGCATGCAGCCCCTGGACGCCAGCATTGCGGACGAGGTTGCCACTGCGATGAAGGAGTGGGCGGTTTCCCGTGGGGCGACCCACTACACCCACTGGTTCCAGCCGTTGACCGGCGGCACTGCCGAGAAGCACGACTCCTTCCTGGAGTTTTCCCAGGGCAAGGCGATTCTGGAGTTTTCGGGCAAGACCCTGACCATTGGCGAGCCCGACGCGTCCAGCTTCCCGTCCGGCGGTCTTCGCAGCACCTTCGAGGCCCGTGGCTACACTGCCTGGGATCCCACCAGCCCCGCCTTCATCAAGCACCATGCCAACGGTGCGACCCTCTGCATCCCCACGGTATTCTGCTCCTACACGGGGGAGGTCCTTGACAAGAAGACCCCGCTCCTGCGTTCGACCCAGGCGCTGAAGCGGGCAGTTGTCCGCCTAATGAAGTGTTTTGGCCTTGAGGAGGCGCCTGTGACCGTGACATTGGGCGCGGAGCAGGAATACTTCCTGATTGACAAGAAGTTCTACCTGCAGCGACCGGACCTTCTGCAGACCGGCCGCACCCTCTACGGCGCGCCGCCGGCGAAGCACCAGCAGCTTGAGGACCACTACTTCGGCAGCATCCCCTCCCGCATCCTGGCCTTCATGACCGACGCCGAGAACGAGCTGTGGCGCCTTGGCATTCCAGCGAAGACCCGCCACAACGAGGTCGCCCCTGCGCAGTTCGAGCTGGCGCCCATCTTCGAGGAGCTGAACCTGGCCGTCGACCACAACATGCTGATCATGGAAGTCCTGCGCCAGACCGCAGACCGCCACGGCCTTGTCTGCCTGCTCCACGAGAAGCCCTTCGCCGGCATCAACGGCAGCGGCAAGCACAACAACTGGGCGATTTCCTACGGCAAGCGCAATCTCTTCGACCCGGGCACGAACCCCGAGGAGAACGCGATCTTCATGACCATGCTGACGGCTGTCATCCACGCGCTCGACGTCCACAGCGACCTGCTTCGCTCCGCCACGGCCGGCATTGGCAACGACCACCGTCTTGGCGCCAACGAGGCGCCTCCCGCCATCATCTCCACCTTCCTGGGCGAGCAGCTCGAGGAGGTCATCAACCAGCTTGTCAACGGCACCTCCAACAAGAGCAGGAAGGCATCCACGCTGCGAATCGGCGTCGACGCGCTTCCGACCCTCAAGCGTGACGCGACCGACCGCAACAGGACGAGCCCCTTTGCCTTCACCGGCAACAAGTTCGAATTCCGCGCGCCGGGCTCCTCCCAGTCCTGCGCCGAAGTCAACATGGTGCTCAACACGATTGTGGCCGAGGCGTTGGACGGCATCAGCGACACCCTTGAAAAGCTTGACGCCGCCGGCTTCAACGCCGGGTTGCAGGAGCTTCTCAAGAAGGAGATCAGCGCCCACAGGCGTGTTATCTTCAACGGCGACGGCTACACGAAGGAGTGGCCGAAGGAGGCGGAGAAGCGGGGTCTTCCGAACCTGGCCGACACCCCTGCGGCAATCAAGCCCCTGCGCGACAAGGGCAACAAGAAGCTCTTCGAGAAGTACGGCGTGCTGAGCGAAGCCGAGATGGAGTCCCGCTACATGGTCTTCCTGGAGGACTACGAGCGTCGGCTTGACATCGAGGGACGCATTGCGCTGGAGATTGCCAAGAGCATGATCCGCCCTGTCGCGATGAAGGAGTATCTCAAGCTTGACGCGCCGAAGGAGTGCCCCTCCATCGGCGAAGCCAGGAAGGAGATGGGCGAGGCCATCGAGACCATGAGCAGGCAGATCAAGGCGCTCGAAAAGGCGCTCGAAAAGGAAGACGGCATCATTCCCGCCATGACTGCACTGCGCGCCGCGGTGGACAAGCTGGAGTCGATTATTGACGACGACCTGTGGCCGCTGCCAAAGTATCGGGAAATGCTCTTCATCTGCTAGAATCCCACCACGGGCGACACCGAATCCGCAGGCGGTCCATCATAAGGCCTCTGCGGATTCCTATTGTCGAAAACCGCCCGGAAACCACCCATTTACGAGGAGGCGTTCCTTGTCCGACTGCATCAAACACGAATGCGGCGTAGCCCTGCTGCGCCTTAGAAAGCCCCTTGCACACTACGCCGCGAAGTACGGCACGTCCGCATACGGCTTCGAAAAGCTCTCCCTGCTGCTGGAGAAGCAGCACAACCGGGGACAGGACGGCGCGGGAATCGCGTGCCTGGGGCTGGACGTGCCTTCGGGACGCCCCTTCTACCAGCTGGAGAAGAGCTGCTCCTCGATGCCGCTGGCGGACTTGCTGGAGCGCATCTCGGGAATGCTCGGCAACTCAATCTCCACGGGGGACCAGGGCTCCTTCGCGGCGCTGGAGAGGCCCTTCTGCGGGGACGTCTACCTCGGCCATCTGCGCTACGGCACCTTCGGAAGAAGGACCCTTGACGCATGCCACCCCGTGGTGAACGACAGCTTCAGGCGCGAAGGCACCCTGCTCCTGGCGGGAAACTTCAACCTGACCAACACCAGGGACATCTTCGCGCGGCTCACAAGCCAGGGATACCACCTGAAGGGGACGCAGGACTGCCAGGTCCTTATCGCAGACCTGGCGCATCACCTCGAAAAGCATTGCGGCGCACTCAAACCCGCAGTCTCCGAAGCCGCCGCCCACTGGGATGGCGGCTTTGTCATTTGCGGGATACTCGGAAACGGGGACGCATTCGCATTCCGCGACGCCCACGGGATCCGGCCCGCATTCTACTATGTGGACGAGGAGGAGGCGGTGGTCGCCTCCGAACGGGTCGCAATCCAGACCGCATTCAACCTGCCATCCGAAAAGGTGCTGGAGCTGCCGCCGGGGCACATCCTTACAATCCCCAGGGAAGGCTCCCCCGACCTGGCAAGGTGCCTGCCGAAGGCCGAACCCAGGAAGTGCGTCTTCGAACGAATCTACTTCTCCCGTGGAAACGACGGCGAAATCCAGCTCGAGCGCCGCGCCCTCGGCAGGGCGGTCGTCCCCAAGGTGCTCAATGCGGTCCAAAACGACTACGACCACACGGTCTTCTCGTACATCCCGAATACCGCCCAGGTCAGCTTCCACGGAATGCTCGACGCACTGGACGAACTCCGGCAGGGACGGCGGCTCCGATTCGGCATGGTCGCAGTCAAGGACGCAAAGTTCAGGACCTTCATCAGCGACGCGGGAAGGCGGGACGAACTCTTCCCCCACGTCTACGACGTCTCCTACGGCCTTGTCCACCCCGACGAGGACAACCTGGTGGTCATCGACGACTCGATTGTCCGCGGCAACACCATGCGCCGGGCAATCCTCCCCATTCTCGACAGGCTCTCCCCGAAGCGCATCGTCGTCGTCTCGTCGGCACCCCAGATCCGCTATCCCGACTGCTACGGGATTGACATGGCCTCCTTCGGGGAGCTGGTGGCCTTCCAGGCCTGCATGGACCTCATTCACCGTCGCGGGCTGGAGGAGCTCTTCAGTGAGACCGTCCGCGCGGCCCAGGCGGACCTTCTGAAGCCCGACAGCGAAATGAAGAACCAGGCCGCAAGGCTCTACGAGCCCTTCACCGACGACGAGGTCACCGAGGCAATCCGCCTGCGGCTTCTGCCCGACTCCCTCAGGGCGGAGCTGCGGGTCGTCTTCCCGTCATGCCAGGACTTGAGGAGATGCATCCCCCACCACACGGGGGACTGGTATTTCACCGGCGACTACCCGACGCCAGGGGGCAACCGCGTCGTCAACCAGGCGCTTGTGAACTACGCCGGCAACCTCTCCGGACGCGCATACTGACGAGCCCCCATCCCCAGGAAACACTTCACACCCACAGGAACAAAGATGCCCAATGATTCATACATAGCCTTGGCGGACGGGACGGTCTTCAGGGGAGACTCCTGCGGAGCCCCCGTCGACATGCCTGGCGAAGCGGTCTTCAACACGGGAATGACCGGCTACCAGGAGATAGCCTCCGACCCGTCCTACTACGGCCAGATTGTCGCCCTCTCCACTGCCGAGGTCGGCAACTACGGATGCAACCGCGAGGACATGGAGTCGCGGAGCCTCTTCCTTAACGGCCTCGTGGTGCAGCAGATGAACCCGCCCTCCTCCTGGAGAAGCGAGGAGAGCCTGCGGGAACTGCTGGCCCGGCATGGAAGGCCGGCCATCTCGGGGGTCGACACGCGGCGGCTTGTCCTCCATCTGCGCGAAACAGGCACGCAGCGCGCATGGATACACGCCGACGGAACCCCGCTGCCCTGCGAGGAGGCCGTCAGAAGAGCCCGCGAATGGAGCGGGCTGGACGGAATCGACTGCGCATCCCAGGTTGCCGCAAAGGAGGCGTACCAGTGGTCTTCCGAGGGCGACAGGCACGTCGTCGTCCTCGACTGCGGCGTCAAATACAACATTCTGCGGCAGCTTGCGGCAAACGGCTTCAGGGTCACCGTCCTCCCCGTCGGCGCCACCCCGGGGGAGATTCTTGCGGCGAGGCCTGACGGCCTCCTCCTCTCCAACGGCCCCGGAGACCCAAGCGGCGTAAAGGGAGCCGTCGAATGCGTCAGGGAACTACTTGGAAAGGTGCCAATCATGGGAATCTGCCTCGGGCATCAGATCCTCGGGCTTGCATGCGGCGCCAGGACAGGGCGCCTCCCCTTCGGGCACCACGGATGCAACCACCCCGTGAAGGACCTCGCCAGCGGATGCGTCGAAATCACATCCCAGAACCATAACTTCGCAATCCTCCCTGATGGGCTCCCCGAATGCCTCGAGGTGACCCATGTCAACCTGAACGACAGGACAATCGAGGGAGTCCGCCACAAGAACGCGCCGGCATTCTCCGTCCAATACCACCCCGAGGCGGCGCCCGGCCCCTTCGACTCCCGGCACCTCTTTGGGCGCCTCCGCGAGTTAATGTCTTTGTAACTATCTGCACTGCAACTAGTTATGTCTACTAAGTTCATCTTTGTCACAGGCGGCGTTGTCTCAGGGCTTGGAAAGGGGATTACCGCCGCCAGCCTGGCGTATCTGCTCAAGGCGCACGGCTACCGTGTCGCGATGCAGAAGTTCGACCCCTATCTGAATGTGGACCCAGGCACGATGTCCCCCTACCAGCACGGCGAGGTCTATGTGACCGACGACGGGACCGAGGCGGACCTGGACCTCGGGCATTACGAGCGCTTTGCCGACGTGGTCTGCGACCGCCACAGCAACTACACCAGCGGCAGAATCTACAGCAGCGTCATCTCCCGCGAGCGCGAGGGGAAGTACCTTGGCGCCACCGTCCAGATGATCCCCCACATCACCGACGAAATCAAGGCCGCCATCAGGAGTGCGGCGAAGGAAGGGGTTGACATTGTGATGACGGAGATCGGGGGCACCGCCGGGGACATCGAGTCCCTCCCCTTTCTGGAGGCCGTGCGCCAGTTCAAGAACGAGGCCGGCATCGGCAACGCGCTTGTCATTCACCTGACGCTGGTGCCCTTCATCCACGCCGCCGGGGAGCTGAAGACCAAGCCCAGCCAGCAGTCCGTCAGCATCCTCCACAACATCGGACTCTTCCCCGACATGCTGGTGTGCCGCACGGAAGTCCCCATGGCGGAGGAGCATCGAAGAAAACTCGCCCTCTTCTGCAACGTCCCCGGCGAATACGTAGTCGAGGAGCAGGATGTCAAGCACTCGATCTACGAAGTCCCGCAGGAGCTTGCCGACAGGGGTTTTGACGAAAAGGTGCTTCGTCTCCTGGGGCTGCCCGTCACCGAGAGGCGGATGGACGACTGGCGGGAGTTGCTTGACCGTGTCCTCCATCCGGCAAGGAGCTGCCGCATCGCCCTTGTCGGGAAATACGCCGGCCTCAAGGATGCCTACAAGAGCATCTTCGAGTCCCTGTCCCACTCCGGCATCAAGCTTCGCACCAGGGTGGAGTGCGAGATGATCGAGTCGGAGGACCTTGAGAAGTCCCCGGAAAAACTCTCCGAATACGATGGCGTGATTGTTCCAGGCGGCTTTGGCTCCCGTGGCATTGAGGGCAAGATTTCGGCGCTGTCGTATGCACGCGCCCATGGCATCCCGTGCCTCGGAATCTGCCTCGGAATGCAGTGCATGGTCATAGAATTCGCCAGAAACGTCCTCGGACTGGCGGATGCGAACTCGACGGAGTTCGACCCGCAGACGCCACACCCTGTCATCGACCTGATGGAAAGCCAGCGCGGAGTCCGCCGGAAAGGCGGCACAATGCGCCTCGGCGCATACCCATGCGCCATCGCCGACGGCACGAAGACCGCCTCACTCTACGGGCAAAGGGAGATTTCCGAACGCCACAGGCACCGGTTCGAATTCAACAACCGCTACCGCGACGCCATCGAAGAGGGCGGCCTGCGCATTGCGGGCACGAGCCCTGACAATTCCCTCGTGGAGATTGTCGAGCTCCAGGGGCATCCCTTCTACATCGGGTGCCAGTTCCACCCGGAATTCCTTTCGCGCCCATTCAAGGCGCATCCGCTCTTCTCGGGGCTGGCCGAGGCCGCCACCCGGCGGGGCGCTGCTTCCATCCATACCAAATAACTTTTTCCACCACATCATCTTATACATCCCATGCCAAAGCGCACCGACATCCACAAGATAATGCTACTGGGGGCGGGCCCCATCGTCATTGGCCAGGGTTGCGAGTTCGACTATTCCGGCGTGCAGGCCTGCAAGGTCCTGAAGCAGCAGGGCTACGAGCTGGTGCTTCTCAACAGCAATCCGGCCACGGTGATGACCGACCCCGAGTTTGCCGACCGCACATACCTCGAGCCGATGACTCCGGAATACCTCCACGAAATCATCCGCCGCGAACGCCCCGACGCGCTGCTGCCCACCCTGGGAGGGCAGACCGCCCTCAACCTGGCCATGGAGGCCTGGCGGAGCGGAGTCCTCAAACGCTACCATGTGGAGCTCATCGGGGCTGACGCGGAGGCAATCAGCCGTGCGGAGGACCGTAACGAATTCAAGGCGACCATGGAGTCCATCGGCATCCGCAGCGCGAATTCCGGAAGCGCCCACTCCTTCGAGGAGGCCCAGGTGATTGCGCGCCTCATCGGAAGGTGGCCCCTGGTCGTGCGCCCCGGCTTCACCCTCGGCGGCACAGGCGGGGGCATCGCCCGCAATCCGGAGGAGTTCCAGGCGATTGTGGAGCGCGGGCTTGAGGCGAGCCTGAACCACGAGGTGCTTGTCGAGGAATCGCTCCTCGGCTGGAAGGAGTTCGAGATGGAGGTGATGTGCGACCGCAAGGGCACCTCCGTGATTGTCTGCTCGATTGAGAACCTCGACCCAATGGGCGTCCACACCGGCGACTCCATCACGGTCGCCCCTGCCATGACCCTGACCGACCGGGAATACCAGGCGATGCGCGAGGACTCGCTGCGGGTCCTGAAGGCCATCGGAATCCAGACCGGAGGCTCGAATGTCCAGTGGGCCGTCAACCCGGACACGGGGGAGCGGCTCATCATCGAGATGAACCCGCGCGTCTCAAGGTCCTCCGCACTCGCCTCGAAGGCGACGGGATTCCCGATTGCGAAGATTGCAGCGCTGCTTGCGGTCGGCTACACACTTGACGAACTCGTCAACGACATCACGGGGCATACGCCCGCATGCTTCGAGCCCGCGCTCGACTATGTTGTCGTCAAGGTCCCGCGCTTCACCTTCGAGAAATTCCCCGCCGCGGACTCGACCCTGGGCACCCAGATGAAGGCGGTGGGGGAGGCGATGGCCATCGGCAGAAGCTTCGACCAGGCCTTCCAGAAGGCGCTCCGCTCCCTCGAGACTGGACACGCAGGATTCGGGCTCGAGGAGAAACTGGCGCCCCTCCACGAACTGTCCGACGAAAGGGTGGCCGCGGAACTGGAACGCCCGAACGCCGAAAGGATGTATCTCCTGCACGAGGCGCTGGAACGCGGCTGGTCCATCGACAGAATCTTCGAACTCACGAAAATCGATCGGTTCTTCCTGCGCAAGCTGGAGGGGCTTGTCGCATTCGAGTCGACAATCCAGGAGACGGAGGACTCCCTCCGCGAGGCAAAGAAGCTCGGATACTCCGACAGGCAGCTGGCATTCGCCCTGAAAACCACCGAAAGGGAACTCCGCAAACGCAGGAAAGCCCTCGGAATCCTGCCCACCTACGGAACCGTCGACACATGCGCGGGGGAGTTCCTCGCCTCCACGCCATACTACTACTCCTGCTACGAGGAATACGACGAACCAGTCCGCAAGGGCACATCCAAAGGCAAAATCATGATTCTCGGAGGAGGCCCTAACCGCATCGGACAGGGAATCGAGTTCGACTGCTGCTGCGTCCACGCCGCATTCGCGCTCAAGGACGCAGGATATGAGACAATCATGGTGAACTCGAATCCGGAAACCGTCTCGACAGACTACGACACCGCAGACGAACTCTACTTCGAACCCCTTACCTTCGAGGACATCCTGAACATCTACGAGAGGGAGAAGTGCCTCGGGGCAATCGTCCAGCTCGGGGGACAGACGCCCCTCAACCTGGCCACCGCACTCAAGGAGGCCGGCGTGAGAATCCTGGGGACGCCGCCCGAGGACATTGACGCGGCGGACGACCGCGGGGTCTTCAAGGGCATCGCCAGGGAGCTCGGAATCCTCCAGCCGCCCAGCGGAATGGCGCTCGACGCGGAGGAGGCGTGCCGCATCGCCGCGAAAATCGGATATCCAGTCCTGGTCCGGCCCTCGTTCGTCCTCGGCGGCCGCGCAATGGCGATTGTCTCCCAGGAGGAGTCGCTGCGCAAATACATGGCCGAGGCCACCAGCGTCTCCGAGGGTCACCCCATCCTCATTGACAAGTTCCTCGACGATGCCCAGGAGCTTGACGTGGACTGCATTTCGGATGGCACGCGGACGGTGGTCGGCGCAATCATGGAGCATGTGGAACAGGCGGGAATCCATTCTGGAGACTCCGCATGCTCGATTCCGCCCAGGGATTTGCCGGAGTCCGTGCTGGCCGAAATACGGGGCGAGGCGGACAGGCTGGCGAAGGCGCTGCATGTCGTCGGCCTGATGAACATCCAGTTTGCGGTCCAGGAGGGCAAGGTCTATGTCATCGAGGTAAACCCCCGTGCGTCACGGACAGTCCCATTCGCCAGCAAGGCGACAGGAGTCCCCCTCGCAAAGTACGCGGCACGCTGCATGGCGGGGGAGTCCCTCGAGTCGCTGGGATTCACCAGGGAGCCAAGGATTCCATTCACCGCCTTCAAGGAGGCCGTCTTCCAATTCTCGAAGTTCCCGGGAGTAGACGTGACACTCTCCCCCGAAATGAAGTCCACCGGGGAGGTGATGGGAATCGACATGGACGCGGCAAGCGCATACCTGAAGTCGCAGGACGCCGCAGGAAACCGGCTGCCCAGGACGGGAGGAGTCTTCATCTCAATCCGCGACACGGACAAGCAGCACGCCCTGCCCTGGCTAAAAGTCCTTGCAGCGCAAGAGTTTACATTCTACGCAACTCCTGGCACCGGAAGGCTTCTCTACGAGAACGGCATTCCCTGCCACGCGGTCTTCAAGCTCTCCGAGGGCCGTCCAAACCTGAGGGACCTCGTCCTGGAGAGGAAGATCCAGTGGATTGTCAACATCCCTGATGTCAACGACGACGGGGCGAAGATGCGTTCCTACGCGATACAGTTCGGGCTCCCGATTACCACGACCACGGCGGCCCTGCAGATGGCCGCGGAAGGCCTGGCCTCCTCCTCGATTGACGCAGGCAGGGTGGACATCTGCTCCCTGCAGGAATATCAGCGCATCGCGCAGGACCGCGGTCAATGCGGGCGGTGACGGGGCACCCCTCGGCGGAATGCCCCCGCGCAATGCCCCCACCTACTTGTCCAACGACGGGATTGGCAGGATTTGCCTGGTGGGGCCGTTGTAGTGGAAGGGAGTAAGGGCGCCCCAGGGACGCGCGCCAAAGGCATTGATCTCCTCGGCGTCCACCCAATCGCCGGAGCCGGGCTGAGCCGCCTGGATGCTCCCGTCGGAGAGGATTACCTGCCCGTCGGAGAGGGTCAGCGAGAAAATCGCGCCGCAGGGGGCGCCGCCAAGATCCGCCGCGTGGACGACTATCTCGTTCTCGCCGGGCTTGAGATACTCCGCTATGTCCAGGGTCCACAGGATGAGGAAGTCGTTGCGCCGCATGACTTCCCTGCCGTTGACGCTGCAGGCAAACCCGTCATCCGCAGTCACGGAGAGGATTGCACTCTCCACCGGCCCGTCGATGTGGACGGGGATTCTGAAGACCGCCTGCGCGTCGTCGGTCTTGGAAAGCCCCGGATACCAGATCCACTTGGCATCTTCGTAGCTCTTGGGAATTGACGCCTTCTTCTCGGAGAGACGCCGCATCGCGGGCATCCCAAGGGGCTCCGGAAGCTCCCGGGAGGCGTCGACGTAGACGTGGACGCCGTAGGGCGCGAAGGAGTCGCTGAAGGAGCCGCCTGAAGTCGCGACGGTTCGCCCCTCGCCAATCACGCGCAGGGTCTCGGGGAAGCTGCCCGTAATGTCCGCCGTGAAGGATTCACCGGACTCGTTGAGAAGAATCCAGACATCCCCCGAGGCATTGCCCTTGTGGCAGGCCAGGAGATTGGCGTTGGATGTGGCGACCGTCCCCTCGGACGCGGGTGCAATCAGGATTGCGCTGAGGGAGAGGACTTCGTGGATGGTGTCGGAGAGGCCGTCGAGGAATTCGTCATTCTGCCCAGTCCCCATGATGAGCCCCCAGTATGCAAGTCCTGTCGCGCCATGGGCGATGGCCTCGTATGCCATGTAGCGGGATTCATCCCGCGTCGGGTAGACTTTGACGGGGGTCCTGTTCCAGGCACCCCAGGAAAAACCCTGGAGAGTCATCCAGATCGGCTTGCTGTCGTGGACGACCTCGCGGCAGATGTCGGTGTATTTCCCGACGCTCGTCATCATCTTGTCCTCAAGCCCCGAATGGCTGTTGGGGGCGGGGATTGGATAGATGTCGACTCCGTAGATGTCCGCCGCATGGGCGTATGGACGGATCTCGTTGATTGTGCCGCGCGGCGCTTCGTTGAGGAATGCCGGCCTGGAATCGTCGATATACTTGAGGAGGCGGTTGTATCCGTTGACGCTCCGGGAGGCGGGTTCCCCGCGCCAGGCGGGTTCGTCGACGACATACCATGCCGCCAGCGCCGGATGGTTCAGCGCATGCTTGTACTCCTCGATGATTCCCTGGATGGCCTGGCTTTCGGGGTCAAAACCGCCCTCCTCCGCAAAGAATGGCGCGGGAATCGCCACCATCCCCATCAGCCCGTAGTCCGCGATTATGTCAAGCAGCGGAGGCTGCGTCATTAGCATGTTGAACCCCATCTCGGCATGCTTCTTCGTCGACTCCTCGAAGGGCATGTCTCCCAGATTCCTCCAGGAGAGGATTGGGAAGACGGGCTTTCCGTCAATGTGGAAGACCCTGTCCTTGTCGAAGTAGAACGACCGCGGAGGCTCCGGGCGGACGGTGAAGTCGAGCCTGGCGTCCGCCACATTGTCGCCATCGCCGTCAACAAGCCTTGCCTGGATGGCCGTGGTGCCCAGTTCTCCAGGTATGTCGAAGGAAAACGCGGCGGGGGCGTTGCCTGGGAAGCTCCTGCGGGCGCCGCCGAACTCCACCTCGATGAAGGCGCTGTTTATCAGCGGGTAGACCACGCCGTCGAATGTCGTTGCATCACCGCCGGCCACAACGCCGTTGTGATATGCGAACGGGGGATTCAGGACGATTTCAAGGAGCGGCGTCATGGAGACGCTCTCCCCGAAGTCGATGTTGTCGAAGAATACCTCGCCTGGCTCCTTTAGTTCGCCCAGCAGCGACACCTTCATGTCGCGCTCCGCCACGAATGTGGCCTCCTTGTGCTGCCAGGTGGTGCCGAAGCAGTCGCGCCAGACCTCGGTTCCTGGGATCACCTGCCCCTGGTCGTCAAGAACCGCGATGCGGGACCAGGTCGCACCCTGGATGTCGGCGTAGCGCAGGTCCGTGCCACCCTTGACATCGTATGAGAGACGGTAGATGCGCCCTGCCCTCACGTTCAAGCCGCCCTGGCGGATTGCCGCCCTGCCGTCAATGCCCTCCAGCTTCACGCAGAGGCCATCCGAGTTGGAACGGTCTACAATGACCGCGTTCTCAAACTCCCAGGCTGCGTCGCCATTGGAGAAGTCGCCGTTAACCAATTCGCCGGGAATGACCTCGATGGAAGGATTGCGGAACTCGACATGCCCATCCTGACCCGCCTGAACCGAAAGCACAGCGTAGTACTTCGTGGTGCCGCCTGGACGGGCCTTGAACTCCAGCACGGACTCCTGCCACTCCTCGCCGACGGAGACGGTCTTCAGTTCCGTATGGGGGGCATTGTTGCGCTCCACATAGAAGTCCGCCTTGAGATTGGGCGTTCCGCGCAACTCCACCTTGAAGTAGTATCTGGTGTTCTCAAGCAGGTCGAGATTCTTCTGGATGACGTAGCTGCGCACATCGGGGACCCCGTAAATCAAAACAGTGCCCTCCGAAGTGAACTCCACACCCGATGGCGTGCCCGCATGCCAGGTCGTATTGTCAATGATGCCATTCCCCTTGAGGGCATTGGACTCGACGGCAAAAAACGGAAGAAGCGAAAGGAGGAAAAGAAATGCGGCAAGGAATCTAGACATGGAATATGCTGGATGCTGTCGGCTGAATTGCAGAAGATGAATGACGGATATGCCGTAATCTAGCACAGCCCATGAATTCTCCAGACTCCATAATCGCCGAAAACACCCTCGCAATGGTTGCAAAAACGACTACCCGTGCCACATTATCACCCGTGCCCTGGTCCCGTAGCTCAGTGGTTAGAGCAGGTGACTCATAATCTCTTGGTCGCTGGTTCAAATCCAGCCGGGACCACCACATTTAACCCCTTGAAAACAAGGAGGTTATAGATATTGAGACAAGGGAAGGCATTGCGTTGTTTTGTGGTGTCGTGAAGTTGTGTTACACTAGGAGTGAAGCACAAAATGACACAAAAGCATCACACCTTTTCCCTACTAGTCAGCAGAAGCAGGGATATTGAAGCCTTGCCTGAGGACGGCAGTGACGGAGCCGACACGCCGCATCACGTCATCGAAGGCAGCGAAGACAGACGCTCCCTTCGCAAATGGCGCGAACATCGCCTCCCTCATCTCCTGGATGGGCGTGCCGAATGTCGTCATTGTCCTGGGAAACCTCCTGACAAGCCCTTCTACCTGCGCCGCCGCTTTTTGCAGATTCGCTTATATCGCCAAAGGATTTGGACATGGACACAGCAGCGGCGGTGTTTTTCTGTATCTCCCTTGTCGCCTTAGAGGTGTCCATTCGTGTCCTTTCGTGGCTCCTGAGTTTTTTCGTGTATTTCGTGTGTTTCGTGGTTAACCCCTGTCTTTGTCATTCGTGTCCATTCGTGTCCATTCGTGGTTCAATCCATTCGTGTCCATTCGTGTCCATTCGTGGTTCCTGAGTTTTTTTCGTGTATTTCGTGTGTTTCGTGGTTCTTCGGCTTCCCGTGTCTTTCGTGGTTCCTCCCCTCCCCTGCCCACGGCCATTCGTGGCTCCTGAGCCTCCCTGATGAAAACAGGCGAAGGCCAGGGATGTGGAGGCATCGGAAGACGGATCGACTTCCATGCGGGGTTGAAAAATGCGAACAAGGTGGCATATTATGCGGTCTTACGATATCATATCGGAAATTTTCTTCTCATAAATAACGAAAGCATAGGACAAGTTCTAAACTCATGGCGAATTCCAAACCGCATCGTCTGCCTTCTGCTGCGAAGCACATGCGTGCTGACGCCCGGAAGCGTGCCTACAACCGCGCCCGCAAGGTCAAGGTTCGCGACTCCGAGAAGTCGCTGAACGCAATCATCGCCGCTGGCGACAAGGGTGCCGCGCTCACCCAGCTCAATGACTGCTACAGCCAGCTCGACAAGGCTGCCAAGACGGGAGTGATCCACAAGAACAAGGCGGATCGCAAGAAGGCCCGTCTCGCCGCGCGCGTCGCGAAGATGGCATAAGCCTGCATAGCGTCTTCCACGCCATGCACATAGACGCCGAATGCCTGGGGGCACTCCCCTAGCGTTTGGCGTCTTTTTTTATCCGTTGGCGTCAAATCGACCGCGCTGTCACCAGATGTCTCGTCCGAGGCGGCATTACATTTTTGGAGTTTTCCGACTATGACGAATGAAACCATGCATTTAAGCGAGGTGTTCGACAAGTCCTGCGAGCGCCACCGCGGCGGGACTGTCCTGAGAGTCTCGGACGGCAAGTCCCTCAAGGACGTCTCCTACGGGCGTCTTCACGCCGACGTATGCTTGTGGGCGTCCTTTTTGCAGGGGCGCGGCGTCAAGGCCGGCGACCGTGTCGCCGCCATTTCCGCGAAGAGCGACAACCACTTTCGATTCTTCTACGCCTGCTGGCGCATTGGCGCGATTGCGGTGCCCGTCTGCGAGAGCCTTGGCAACGAGGAGATGTCCTTTGTCTTGAAGGACTGCGAGCCGACCCTGGTTCTTGCCAGCGAGACCTATTTGAAGAAGGCGCAGGAGAACGCCGGCGGCATCCCCGTTGTGGAGTGGGGGACTCTTCCCCTTGCCGCAGAGGATGATGCCTCCAAGCCCTTCGAGGCGGCGCCCGGGCTTCCCTTTGCCACCCGCGAGGAGGCCATGGAGTCGATTGCCGTGCTCATCTACACATCGGGTTCGACTGGCCTTCCGAAGGGCGTCATGCTCAGCCACGGGAACATCTGGTGGAACATGATGAACGCCCTCGAGTGCTTCTCGGTGGGGCCAAGCGACGAGCTGGTTTCGCTTCTTCCCTATTGGCACTCCTACGCCCTCACCTGCGAAGTGGGCGCGTGCCTGTACGCCGGCGCGGCGATCATCATCCCCCACAACATCGCCGACTTCTCCCGCAACCTGGGCAAGCTCATAAAGCCCACCGTGATGCTGGTGGTGCCGAGAATCCTCGACATGATGATGGCGTCAATCCGCAAGCAAATCGACGCATTGCCTGAAAAGCGCAGGAAGATTGTGGACAACGCGATCTACAATGCGAGCCGCATCTTCACCGCCGGCAAGAAGTGGAACGGCGGCATGTTCCGCATGCTCTACCACTACTGCTTCTACGACCCACTCGTCTTCCGCAAGTTCAGGAACGCCCTGGGCGGCCGTCTGCGCTTCTTCGTTGCCGGCGGCGCCCCCCTTGACCTGGACGTCCAGAGCTTCTACAGCTTCCTCGGGCTTCCCGTCCTCCAGGGCTACGGCCTGACCGAGGCCTCCCCCGTCGTCGCCTCCAACACCATCAGCGACTACCGTCTTGGCTCCTGCGGGAAGATCTGGGCCTGGGCGCAGCCTGAGATGGGCGGCGACTACACCTTCAAGGACGAGGAGGGCAACCTTGGCAAGAACCTCCGCGGGCAGCTGCTGGTCAAGGGGCGTTGCGTCATGAAGGGCTACTGGAACCACACCGACGCATCCGCCAAGACGATGGAGGGCGGATACCTGAACACGGGTGACGTCGCCCACGTCGACAAGGACGGCTACCTCTTCATCCACGGCCGCAGCAGCTCCATGATTGTCACATACGGTGGTGAGAAGCTCCATCCCGAGGCGATTGAGGACGCGGTCAAGCTCTCCCCGATGATTTCCGAGGCGATGGTGATAGGCGAGAAGTGCAAGAGCGTCTACGTCTGCGTCAACGTCCCCGAGGATCTTCGGAAGCAGCACTCCCCCGAGGAGCTTTCGAAGCTTCTCAAGGCCGAGGTGCAGGCGCGCACTGCGGACCTGACCTCCTACATGAAGCCGAAGGATGTGCTTCTCCTGCCTGACTTCACCGTTGCCGACGGCACGATGACCGCGACCCTTAAGATCCGGCGCCACAAGATCAAGGAGCTCTACCGTTCCGAGATTGAGGAGTTCCTCCAGAGGAATGGCGAGGAGATTGCGACGAAGAAGGATCTCAAGGTGCCCTCCAGCCGAATCGTGGAATCCCTCGGTTCTGGAGATGTCGTAATCGGAATCGACACCGATATCAAGTAGGATTCCGAAGAAGCCCCCATTTACAGACCTGGATTTCCAACGATGACCCGAGAGGAACTGCAAGCCAAGGTGTCCGCCGCAAACGAGCGTGTCGAACATCTTAGGGGGTATCTTTGACGTCGCCACCAAGCGTGAACGGCTGGATTTGCTTCAGGCCACCATGGCACGCCCCGACTTCTGGGACTCCCGCGAGAAATCCCAGCCTGTCGTGGACGAGGTAAGCCGCCTCAAGAACACCATCGAGCCCTTCCAGGGCGTTGTCTCCCAGGCGGAGGACCTGGCCACCCTGGCTGAACTCGCCGCCGAGGAGGGGGGTGCATCCCAGCTCTACGAAGAGGCGGACGGACTGGCCAGGGAGCTCGACGCCGCCCTGGACCGTCTCGAACTGGTCAGCTTCCTCTCCGGAAAGATGGACGCGCACAACGCCATCGTCACAATCCGCGCCGGCGCCGGAGGAACAGAGTCCTGCGACTGGTGCGCGATGCTCGAGAGGATGTATGTTCACTGGATTGACAAGCACGGTTTCGGATATCTCGTGAACGACATGCAGCTTGGAGACGAGGCCGGCATCAAGACGATGACCATGACGGTCACGGGCGAGTTCGCGTACGGATACCTGAAGTGCGAAAAAGGCGTCCACAGGCTGGTGAGGATTTCACCGTTTGACGCGAACAAGCGCCGGCACACCTCCTTCTGCAGCGTCGATGTGGTGCCGCAGGTGGATGACGACATTGACATCGTCGTCAACGAGAAGGATTTGCGCATAGACACCTACCACTCTTCCGGGGCTGGCGGGCAGCACATCAACAAGACCTCCTCCGCCGTCAGAATCACCCACCTCCCCACGGGAATCGTCGTAGCCTCCCAGTCGGAGCGTTCCCAGCACCAGAACCGCGAAATCGCGATGCAGCTTCTGAAGGCCCGCCTCTACCAGATTGAGGAGGACAAGAGGACTGCCGCCATCCAGCAGGCTGACGCCGAGAAGGGCGACAACGCCTGGGGCAACCAAATCCGCTCCTACGTCCTCCAGCCGTACCAGATGGTGAAGGATCTCCGCACGGGATACGAGACCTCGAATGTCTCCGCAGTCCTTGACGGCGACCTCGACCCCTTCATCAACGCATACCTGCGCATGGGCTCCCCCGCGAAGAACTCCTTCCGCGACGAGGGATAGCCCCGCGTTTTTCAGTAACCGCTCCTACCCAACCAACCAGTAACACTCCTGAAAGAGGAAAAATCCGAGACCATGGCCTGCTGCAAGTTCAAAGCGATTGTCAAGAAAGCGATCAACACCGTCCGTCTTCTCTCCGCCGATGGCGTCCAGAAGGCAAACTCTGGTCATCCTGGCATGCCGATGGGCAGTGCGGACTACGCCTTCACCCTCTGGTCAAAGTTCCTCCGCTTCGACCCGCAGCGTCCTGACTGGATTGGCCGCGACAGGTTCGTGCTCTCCGCCGGCCATGGCTCGATGCTCCTCTATTCGCTGCTGCACCTCTTCGGATACGATGTCACCATCGAGGATTTGAAGCAGTTCCGCCAGCTTGGCAGCAAGACCCCCGGCCATCCCGAGTACGGCCACACCCCTGGCGTCGAAGTCACCACAGGCCCCCTGGCGTCCGGACTTGCCAGCGCGGTCGGAATGGCAATCGGCCTCAAGCAGCTTGTGGCCCGCATCGGCGCCCCCCAGGAGCTCTTCAAGAACCAGAAGGTGTATGTGGTCTCCGGTGACGGATGCATCATGGAGGGCACCAGCCACGAGGCATGCTCCCTGGCAGGACACCTCAAGCTCGACAATCTGATTCTCTTCTACGATTCGAACAAGATCACCATCGAGGGCAGCACAAGCCTGGCGATGAGCGAGGACGTGGGGGCGCGCTTCGAGGCATACGGCTGGAATGTCCTCAAGATCAACGGCCAGTGCCCGAGGCAAATCGAGGCGGCAGTCACGCTGGCCCAGTCCTGCAAGGACAAGCCGACCATCATCATCGGCGAGACCACCATCGGATTCGGTTCGCCCCACCTGGCCGGCACCGCGAAGAGCCACGGCGCGCCTCTCGGGGAGGATGAACTGAAGGCCACCAAGGCCGCCCTCGGATTCGACCCCGAGCAGTCCTTCGTCGTCCCGGAGGACGTCCGTGGATTCCTGTCCGACCGCATTGCCGAGAAGAAGGCTGACGCCGCCGAGTGGGATGCCCAGTTCGATGCCTGGAAGTCCTCGTCCCCCGACGGCGCCGCGCTTCTCGAGGCGATTTTGAGGAAGGAGATTCCCGCCGACCTGGAGGCGCGTCTGCTTGCCGCCGTCCCCGAGAAGGATGTGGCCACCCGCGCCTCCTCCGGAGCCATGATCCAGGTTGTCGCCAAGGCTGTTCCGGCGGTTGTCGGCGGCTCCGCCGACCTGGCTCCCTCCAACAACACCTACATGAAGGAGATGGGAGACTTCACGGCCGAGGACCGCGCCGGGCGCAACTTCCACTTCGGCGTCCGCGAACTCGGCATGGGGCTGGTCTGCAACGGCCTGGCACTCACCTACGCAATCCCCTTCAGCGCCACCTTCATGGTCTTCTCCGACTACATGAAGCCCGCAATCCGCCTCGCGGCAATCCAGAAGCTCCACCAGGTCTATGTCTTCACCCATGACTCATACGCCGTCGGCGAGGACGGGGCGACCCACGAGCCCATCGAGCAGCTTGCGATGTTCCGCAGCCTTCCCGGCGTGACCCTCCTGCGCCCCGCGGAATCCCACGAGGTCGCCCTCGCATGGGCATACGCGGTCCGCGCAGACCACCCCGTCATCCTCTCTCTCACCCGCCAGGCGCTTCCGAACCTGCCGGCGGAGGTGGTTGCCAGGATGGATGTCGCCAAGGGCGCATACGTGGTATCCTCCGACGAGGATTTCGAGGCGATCCTGATTGGCTCCGGCTCCGAGCTGGCGGCCTGCGTCAAGGCAGCCGAGGCGCTCCGTGCGCAGGGCAGGAAGCTCCGCGTCGTCTCGATGCCCTCCTGGGACCTTTTCGAAGCCCAGGGCGCCGAGTACAAGGAGAGCGTCCTTCCGAAGGCGTGCCGCAAGCGCGTCGCCGTCGAGGCCGCCTGCACCATGGGCTGGAGCAAATACGTCGGCGACGAGGGCATGGTGATTGGCCTCGACCACTTCGGCGAGTCCGCCCCCTACAAGGCCCTTGCCGACAAGTATGGCTTCACTCCCGAGAAGGTGACCGCGGCTGTCGCCGAATATCTCGGCTAGCAGTCCGCACGGAGGAGGCAGGGCGTTCGACCTCCGGAGCCGCGCCCCGCCCCCCTTGCATATCCAACACCAATCTCTTGATTCTGATTCAAGACTATGGACTACAACGGCGTCTATATGAGTTTGATTGACTGGTTGATCCTCGTGATTCCAGTCTGCTTCATCATTTTCATGGGATTCTTTTCGCGGCGCTATGTCCGCGGAGTCTCCGACTTCCTTGCCTGCGGCCGACTTTGCGGCAGATATGTGATCAGCATGGGCGACCTGGCCCAGGCGCTTTCGATCATCGGGCTGGTCGCATACGTCGAGGTGAAATACAAGACGGGCTTCGCCCTTTCCTACTGGTGGAAGATCCTGGCCCCCATGACCATCATGATTTCCCTCTTCGGATACTGCACATACAGGTTCCGCGAGACCCGCGCCATGAGTCTTGGGCAGTTCCTGGAAATCCGCTACAGCCGCAAGATGAGGGTGTTCGGCGCGTCCCTGCGGTCCTTTGCGGAGATGCTGGCAAACATGATCATGCCCGCAATCGCGGCGAGGTTCTTCATCCAAATGCTGAACCTGCCCCAGAAATTCACCGTCCTGGGACTCACCATCCCGACCTTTGAATTCCTGATGCTCCTCTTCCTGACCCTGGCAATCCTCCTGATTTGCCTCGGAGGAACCCTCGCGCTCGTCATCACAGACACCATCCAGGGCATGCTCCTCTACCCGCTGATCTTCATCTTCGTCATATTCATCCTATGGAAGTTCTCCTGGAGCAAGGAGATCATCCCCGTCGTCACGGACAGAGTCCAGGGCGAGAGCTTCATCAACCCATACGACATATCGAAGCTAAGGGACTTCAATGTCTTCACCGGCGTCGTGGTCGGCGCCTTCAACTCCCTCTTCCACACGGCCACCTGGATTGGAGCGGGCTCCTCCACCTCCGCAAAGTCCGCCCATGAGCAGAAGATGGCCAGCATCCTGGGTTCCTGGAGAATCCTCATCGTCAACCTCTTCTCGCTGCTTATCGCAATCTGCCTTATCACCTTCCTGAACCACAGGGACTTCGCCAATGAGTCGAATGCGGTCCGCCAGCAGCTGGCAATGAGGATTTCGGAGGATGCAATCAAGAACGAGACGACCCGCGCCAAGGTGCAGGAGACCATCAGGAACATCCAGCCCGTCGAACACCAGATCGGCATCGACCCGCCCCTCTCCCAGAACGACAACATGGACACCAAGTTCCTCGCGCACATCCACCAGACCCTGAAGGAGGATGCGCGTGAACGCACAATCCAGGAGCTTGCCGCCGAAAACGGAGGCGTGCCCCTCACTGAGGAACAACTCAAGGACAGCGACATCCAGACGAAGCTGATCTACGCGGAGGGCCAGGCCAACGACACCTTCCAGCAGTGCCGCACCCTCTTCAACCAGCTGAGCCTCTCCGTCACGATGAAGGCGGTCCTGCCCGTCGGACTCTTCGGGTGCTTCTGCCTCCTGCTCTTCCTGGCGATGCTCTCCACCGACGACACGCGAATCTTCAGCGCGTCCCTCACAATCTCCCAGGATGTCATCCTGCCCTTCTTCTCGAAGGGACTGACACCGAGGCAGCACGTCTGGATGATACGCCTTGTCTCTATCGGCGTAGGCGTCTTCTTCTTCTTCGGCTCCAAGTTCATGGCGCAGCTTGACTATGTCCAGCTCTTCACCACCATGGCGGTGGCCATCTGGAATGCGGGCTGCCCCGCGGTCATGATCTTCGGCCTCTACTGGAAGCGCGGCACCACGGCGGCCGCCTGGTCGGCGCTCATCGCCGGAATCATCGGAAGCGTCGGATACATCCTCCTCCAGAGAAACTGGGCGGACGTGGTGTACCCGTTCCTGGCCGACAACAACCTGGTTGACATGGTCGACACCTTCCTGAAGGCCATCTCCAGCCCATTCGGCGACTGGATCAAGTGGGAAATCGACCCCGTCAGGTTCCCGGTGAACGCAATCGAATACCTCTTCTTCGCCAATATCTTCACAATCCTCCTCTATATCGTGGTCTCGCTGATCACCTGCCGCAAACCCTTCAACATGGACAGGATGCTCCATCGCGGAAAGTACTCCGACTCCGGCTCCGAACCCGTGAGAAAGTTCGACTGGAGCCCGAAGAACATCCTCAAGTCGCTGATCGGAATCACCCCGGAATACACGAGGGGAGACAAGGCAATCGCATACGGAATGTTCTTCTATTCGTTTGTCTACGAAGTCGTCATCTGCTTCATCTGCGTGGCCATCTGGAACGCCTTCTCACCATGGCCAATCGAATACTGGAGCAAGTACTTCTTCGTGGTCAGCCTCCTGGTTCCACTGCTGATCACAGGATTCACCGCAGTCTGGTTCGGAATCGGAGGAACAGTCGGACTCTTCCAACTCTTCAGGGACCTGGAAAGACGCAAGTCCTCAAATGTGCTCGATGACGGACGCGTCAGCGGAAACATCAACCTGGCCGACATCGCCAACGTCGAAAAGGTAGAGAGCGAAGAAAAGAAAGAAAAGAAGGAATAGCCGAAAAAAAAACGAGCCTACGCGCCGGCGTCTGCCGCCCCGCCATTGGGCGGACCAGCACCGCGGATGCCGGCCCACTGCCCTCCTTGGCTGCCACCAGCGAAGGAGGGCTGCCTGTCTACTGTCACAAATTGTCGCATTTTGTCTCATATTGTCCCCATTCTTGCTCCCATGGCGGGTTACACGGACTTGCCGTTTCGCCGTGTCTGCCGCAGGAATGGCCTTTATTTTGGGACCACCGCCCTGATTGACGCCGGTGCGCTGGTGCATGGGAACCCCGACAGCGAGTCAATTTTGCGCCGTGGCGAGGAGGAGGAGTTTTTGCAGGTGCAGTTGCTGGGCAGCATTCCCGGCGACTTGAGAAAGTCGACCTGCATACTTCGGGAAGGCCCCTGGCACTTCGATGTACTGGACTTCAACATGGGGTGCCCCGTGCAGAAGGTGCTCAAACGCCATGCTGGGGCGGCATTGATGCGTGACACGGCGCTTGCCGAGGAGTGCGTGAAGGCCATTCGAGGCGAATGGCCTGGCCGCATGACTGTGAAGACCCGCATTCTCGACGAGGAGGACCCCGCCCCGACCGTCGAACTTGCCCGCCGTCTTGTCTCCCTCGGGGTGGACGGGCTGGCGATTCACGGCCGCCTTGCCAGGAAGGTCTATTCAGGTCCTGTGCATGGCGCTGTCATCCGTGCCGTCCGCGACTCGGTTTCCGTGCCCGTCACGGCGAATGGCGGCGTCTTTTCATACGCGGATGCGTGCGCCCTCTCCGAGTCAAGCGGCTGCGACCGCATCATGGTGGCGCGCGGCGCACTTGGCAACCCCTGGATCTTCAAGGAGCTTCAGGAAGGCCGTCCAGTGGAGGTCTCCCGGGAGGAACGCCTTGACACGATGGAGCTCCAGCTCTCCGAGATGGTGCGGGAATATGGCGAGCATGGCGCAATGATTTTGGGACGCAAGGTGGTTTCGGGATACATCTGCGGCCACGGCTTCCCGCGCGAGCTCCGCGCAAGGGTGGTTAAGATCTCGACCTGGGAGGATTTCCAGAATCTTCTCAAGGAACTCCGGGCCTCCTGAAAAGTCTCATGGCTTGCCTCCATACGGCAGGACGGGCTCCTGCCTGGGGGTATATTACGCAAAAGCCTCCAACAGCACTATTTCCTTATGCCTGAAATTCTCTCGGTCATCCTGAAGATCGTATTCATCGTATTCTTCTTTGGATTCTGCGTCTTCATCCACGAGTTCGGCCACCTGCTCGTCGCACTGTGGCAGGGCCTCCACGTCGAGACCTTCTCCGTCGGCATGGGGCCAAAGCTCTGGGGATTCAAATACAAGGGCGTCGAATATGTCATCAGCTGGCTGCCATTTGGCGGATATGTCTCCCTGCCACAATTGGATCCGACAGATACGCCAGCCACCTCCGACGGCAAGTCGCTCCCCCACGCAAAGCCATTCGCACGGGCAATGACCGCATTCGCCGGCCCCCTCTTCAACATCCTCTTCGGATTCATCCTGGCGGCAATCATGTGGGGCGCGGGATTGTGGCGCCCTACCCCGTCGACCTCGGTCCTGGTGACGGGCGTTCCCGGATACCTCCCCACATCCGGAGGAGTCGCACCCTCCGCAAGGGTGCTGGCCATCGACGACAAGGAGCTTCCGCCGGAAGACCAGATGCGGTGGATTGACGCATGCTACGTCTTCGGGGAGACGCGCAAGGGCAAGCTCCCCGAGGAGTTGACGCTCACAGTCCTTGACGACGGACCGGACTCCACGCCGAAGACCGTGCTCGTGAGGCCGGAAGTCAACGAAGAGTGGCGCGCGGGGCTCCGCACGGGAGACCGCATCGTAAAGGTCAACGGGAAGAGCTTCAATGGCGGCAACGACGAGTTCCGCAAGGAGTATGTCTACGGAAACACCGGGCATGTCACGCTTGAGGCAGTCCGCGACGGGGAGAGGCTTACATTCACCTACAGCCCCCAGAAGAATCCGGCGATGGAGGGACTTGGCTTCCCCTTCTTCGAGTCCGCAAATCCCTCCCAGGTCGCCGACATCAAGGCGGACTCGCCGGCGGCCAGGGCGGGAATCCATGCCGGCGACCAGCTGCTCTCCTTCAACGGCAGGAATGTCCTCGGCCCCGTGGATTTCATCCGCGATGTCCAGCGCGCCTGCGGCACCTCCTCGGAAATCGTCGTCGCAAGGAATGGAGTGGAACTGCCCCCAATGACCCTGGAGGTCCCGGATGTCGAGAAGCTCTCCGAAAAGGAGCTGGGCATCTCCTTCTACGTGCTTGCAGTCGGAGTCGTCAAGGACTCACCTGCCGCCAAGGCGGGAATCCAGTACGGCGACCGCTTCGTCAAGCTCCAGAGGGTCGACAAGGAGACAGGCGAGGTGGTTGCGGAGAACCCCGTCCAGGATGTCCAGGGATTCCAGGGTTTTGTAAGGAATTCCGGCGGCGACATGCTGCTTGTCACCTGCGACCGCGGCGGCAAGGAGTTCCAGACGAGCCTCGTCCCATACGAGGATCCCAGCAACCCGGGCGTCTACCTGATGGGAGTCGTCCTCAGCACCGGTCTCACAAGAAGCCTCCAGCACATCGACCCGTGGACGCAGTTTTCGGAGATCATCGGGACGACCACCCGCACGCTGGGGCTCCTCTTCGCGCCGCTTACAAGCCGCGCCAAAAGCGTCGTCACCGGCACGCCCCGCGAAGTTTCGCAGACCCAGGTCGGCGTGCGCCACATGAGCGGCCCGCTGGGCATCATCCAGGCTCTCTGGTATAAGCTGAAGAGCGAGGGATACCGGGGCGGATTCTCCTTCATCATCCTCATCACATTCTCGCTGGCGTTCATGAACCTGCTTCCACTGCCGGTGCTGGACGGAGGGCACATCGTCTTCGCGGCAATCGAGTCAATCACGCGCAGGAGAATCCCCGCCGTCTTCTTCAAATACATCTACAACACCTTCGCAATCCTGCTGATTGCGCTTATGCTCTACATCACGCTCTTCGACGGACGGCGCATCCTGAGATACTCGGGATTCTCGGACCCAAACGGAAAGACCACCGCCCCGGAAGTCGAGGAGAATGCAGGGGAGGAACCACCCGCCGACGCGGAGACGCCCCCGGAATCCCAGGAGTAGCACGAGAAGATGGCCGAAACAACGCCTACAGGAGAGTTCTTCCAGGTCGCGATTGACGGACCGGCCGCCTCCGGCAAGAGCACCGCAGCCAGGCTCCTGGCTGCGCGCATCGGAGGATACTACATCAACACAGGAGACATGTACCGCACTGTCTCCTGGAAGGCACTCGCCCTCGGAATCTCGCCGGACGACGACCCGGACGCCGTCGTCAGAATGCTCGCCGACCTCGACCTGCACTACAGAATCGTCGAAGGACGGCCACTGCTCTTCCTGAACGGGACTCCCGTCAGGCAGGCGGAGATACGGTCGCCGCAGGTCGCGGCAATCGTCAGCCAGGTCGCCAGAATCCCGGGAGTCAGAAGCTGGCTCCTGGAACTCCAGCGCGAATGCAAGTCCCTTGGGCGAATCGTGATGGAGGGGCGTGACATCGCAACGGTAATCTTCCCGAATGCGAAGTTCAAGTTCTTCATCACGGCCTCGCCGCTGGAAAGGGCAAGAAGAAGGCTGGCGCAGACCGACGAGGTGACAGACGGGGCGACACTCGAGTCCGTCGCCGCAGACATCGCACGGCGGGATAAAATCGACTCGACCCGCGAGGTCGCACCGCTCAAGCCCGCCCCGGACTCCATAATCGTCCAGACAGATGGACTGGACGCCAACGAGGTCGCCGACAGGCTGGCGGAAATCGTTCTGTCTGGACATCCCTGACCAATCCCCTTTCACTCCCTGCCTCCATCGCTTCGGCGAAAGAGGGCAGACACTTAAGCACGACTCCTGCAATGTGGCTTGTTCTACAACTTTGCGTATGGCTTGTGGCGACGCTGCTTTCGGCGGCATTGACCAGGGCATTCCGTGCGCGCGCCTTTGCCATGGGGCTGGTTGACCGCCCCCACAGCGAGGGGCACAAGAACCATGTCCGTGCTACGGCGGTGGTTGGCGGCCTTGCAATGTGGGGTTCCTGGATTGCGCTGCTTGTGCTGGGGATAATCGGGGCGCTGCTAATCCGCGGCCTCCTTCCCGAGGGCATCCGCGTCGGACTGTCGGGGCTCTCGTCGGCAAAGTGGTCGCTCCTTGTCATTGCGCTGTGTGCGACTGCACTGGCGGTCATGGGGGCGATTGACGACCGCCGCGCGCTTGGCGCCGGCAGGAAGCTCGCCTTCCAGGTGATTGTCGCGGCAGTCACCGCCACCTTCGGCTCCAGGATTCTTGTGGGAGTGGTGCCAACCTGGATTTCATGGATCCTGACGGTCCTCTGGCTCACAACAATCATCAATGCAATGAACTTCTTCGACAACATGGACGGACTGACGGGGGGAGTCTCACTCATTGCATTCGGATTCTTCTTCGCAATCGCGGCCGTCCGCGGACAGTACTTCGTCGGACTGCTCTCCGCCCTTTCGGGTGGAGTCGTCCTAGGATTCCTCTTCTACAACTTCCCGAAGGCATCGGTCTTCATGGGCGACTGCGGGAGCCACTTCCTGGGCTATCTTCTCGGCGTCTCCTGCATCATCACCACCTTCTACCACCACGAAAACACCCCCAGCATCCTGGCGGTTTCGATTCCCCTGCTGGTGCTGGCGGTACCGCTTCTGGATGCGGTGACGGTCGTCCTCATCCGCCTCCATCTCCACAAGCCCGTCTACGTCGGGGACAACCGCCACATCTCCCACCGCTTCGTCGCGCTGGGGCTTTCCCGTCCGAAGGCGGTCGTCGCCATCTGGCTGCTGTCCCTTCTTGCGGGGACAGGCGCCCTGGCACTCATCTGGACTCCCCCGACAATCGCATTCCTCATTCTCGCCCAAATGCTCGCAATGGTGACGCTGATCCTGCTGATTCAGCTGGGGGCGCACCCTCCCGAAGGGTAGGTAGCTCGAGACCACAGGAATCCCTCGCCCCGAGTATCCACCCCTACTAAGTTCTTATGTCAGCACATCTCCCATATTATCTGAACGAATCGATCCTTAAAGACCTCTGCCAACGGGCCATCACCGAAGATGTCGGAAGCGGGGACGCAACCACCCTGGCGGTTGTCCCGGCACAGCAGACCACGGTCGCGCATTTCATCCCCCGCCAACAGTGCGTCGTCGCAGGGCTCCCGATTCTTGAAATCCTCTTCCGCGAACTCAGCTCCGACGTGGAATTCATCCAGCACTTCCAGGATGGCGAAATCGCAAATCCAGGCGACCGCATCGCCACCGTCGAGGGCAATGCGCTCGCCATCCTTACAGGGGAGCGCACCGCACTCAACATCCTCCAGCATCTCTCCGGAATCGCGACGGTCACGCGTAAATACGTCGAGGCACTCGGCCACGACACAAACACAAAGCTGCTGGACACGCGCAAGACAAAGCCCGGACTCCGCCTCGTCGAAAAATACGCCGTCCTCATGGGAGGCGCACAGAACCACCGCATCGGACTCTACGACCGCATCATGATCAAGGACAACCACCGCGAACTCGCACGCCGCGCTGGTGGCTCCCACTCAATCGAATACGCAGTCAAATCCTGCCGTGAAAAGTACCCGAACCTGGAAATCGAGGTTGAGGCGGACTCAATGGCGGATGTGGTCGCCGCCGCCGAGGCGGGAGTCGAATACATCCTCCTCGACAATATGACAAACGAACAAATGGCCGAGGCAATCAGACTGATTGCAGGACGCGCAAAGACAGAAGCCTCCGGAAATATCACCCTCGAAAGACTTCCGTCACTCGCACATCTCGGCCTCGACTTCGTCTCGTCAGGCGCACTCACACACTCCGCACCCGCAGTCGATATCGGACTCGATATCCTCTAGAAAACTGGACGCCGCAGGAAACGCCCCGAAGACGGGGCGAAGCCGCAACTCCGCAACCACGCCACAGTGTGCCCATACATCGACAGCCACCTCCACCTCGGCGCACTCCGCCTCGGCAAATCGGGCGGCCAGGCACCGGAGGCGGCACTACTCTGCGGCATAACACCCGATGACTGGGCGGAGGTCCTGGCAACCGCCGGCAGTAGCCACGGCACTCTCACGCCGGCCATCGGAGTCCACCCGTGGCATGTCCACGAATTCCCACTGGAAAGGACAATCCGGAAACTGGAGGAGCTCCTCACGGAGAATCCCGGCGCCATCGTCGGAGAAGTCGGGTTGGACGGATGCCAGAAACGACGCGAAACCCTCGATGCGCAGAAAACCTGGCTGAAAAGGCAACTCAATGCCGCACAACGACTGGGACGGCCAGCAATCCTGCATCTGGTTCGGTGCGTCAACGACGCGCTCCCAATCCTCGAGGATTTCAAGGAGGTCAGGACACTGGCACACGGATTCCACGGAACACCACAGGAGACCAGACAACTCCTAAAACTGCCAAAAATCTTCTTCTCGCTGGGATTCGATGCCGAATGCCCAGGAAAAAACTTCCTGAAAACACTCAAATGCATCCCGCAGGACCGACTCCTCGTTGATAGCGACGCACCCTTCAGAGGACACGACACCACGGAAATCCCAAGGCTCGTCAATAGGCTGGCAGAACTCAGGGAGGAAGACCCAAGGGAACTTGAGGCCGCCATCCAGCGAAATTTCAAACGATTCCTCCAAGTTGAGGAATCACCCTGACATTCAGTGACAAAACTGTAAAAATCATGACAATCCAGATGAAGAATCCATCCACTCCCGCATGGGATGCCCTGCAGAAGCACTTCGAGGCCACCCGCGACATCACGATTCCACAGCTCTTCGCCGACGACCCGAAGCGGGCGGAACGCTTCCATGCCGAATTCCAGGACATCTTCCTGGACTACTCGAAGAACCGCATTGACGACAAGGGCATGGAGTTGCTTTTCGCGCTGGCACGGGAGGCAGGGCTCCAGGAGAACATCGAGGCGATGTTCACAGGCGAGAAGATAAACCAGACCGAAAACAGGGCTGTTCTGCATATCGCTCTGCGCAACCGGTCGAATACGCCTATCTTCGTGGACGGGGTGGACGTGATGCCCGAGGTGAACCGAGTCCTCGGCCAGATGTCGCTCTTCTGCGAAAAGGTGCGCTCCGGCGAATGGCGCGGATACACGGGCAAACGCATCCGCAATGTCGTCAACATCGGCATCGGCGGCAGCGACCTCGGCCCGAAGATGGCATGCGAGGCGCTGAAGGCATTCGGAACCCCCGAGCTCAAGTGCTTCTTCGTCTCAAACGTGGATGGATTCCATCTCTGCGATACACTGCGCGGACTCGACCCCGCGGAGACGCTCTTCATCATCGCCTCGAAGACATTCACCACCCAGGAGACGATGACCAATGCGAACAGCGCCAGAAACTGGATTCTCTCCAGCTTCGCGTCCACGGACGCAATCGCAAGGCACTTTGTCGCAGTCTCCACAAATGCCCAGGAGGTGGCACGCTTCGGCATCGACGTGGAGAACATGTTCGCATTCTGGAACTGGGTCGGCGGCAGATACTCGCTCTGCTCCGCAATCGGATTGCCGATCATGCTTCAAATCGGGCCGGAACGCTTCCTCGAAATGCTTGAGGGGCACCACGAAATGGACAACCACTTCCGCACAGCGCCCCTCGAAAGGAACCTGCCCGTCATCATGGCGCTCCTCGGCATCTGGTACAACAACTTCTACGGCGCACAATCCTACGCAATCCTGCCCTACGACCAGGCAATGCACCGCTTCTCCGCACATCTCCAGCAGGTATCGATGGAGTCAAACGGAAAGTCCGTCGACCGCCAGGGCAGACGGGTCACCTGGCAGACAGGCCCCGTCATCTGGGGCGAACCCGGCACCAATAGCCAGCACTCCTTCTTCCAGCTCCTCCACCAGGGCACAAAGCTGATTCCCGCAGACTTCATCGGATTCTGCCGGTCGCAGACACCGGTCGGAGACCACCACAGGAAGCTGATGGCGAATTTCGTCGCACAGACGGAGGCGCTGGCCTTCGGCAAGTCCACGGAACAGGTGAAGGCGGAGGAGCCAGGAATCTCCGACGCACTCGCCGCCCAGAAGACCTTCGAGGGAAACCGCCCGACAAATACACTCATCGCAGACCAGCTCGACCCGCGAACCCTCGGGCGCCTCATGGCCCTATATGAACACAAGATCTTCACACAGGGCGTAGTCTGGAATATCTTCTCCTTCGACCAGTGGGGAGTCCAGCTCGGAAAGGTGCTCGCAAAGAATATCCTAAAGGACTTCGCGGCGCCGGCAGGAACCCCCCTCGCACACGACCAGTCCACGTCGCAAATCATCGCACGGCTCAAGGACCGGATGTAGGGACTCCAAAGAAAGAAACGGCGTGGTCTCCGAAGAAACCCCAGCGCGGCCGCCAGAGGTGCTCCAAAGGGCTGGCTCACACGCCCCGGTTGTCACAAGGGCGCTTCGGAGGATTGCGCGAAGGAGGGTGCTCGCCGAGGGCGTCTGGGAAACCGTCGGGACGCTGGCCGCGCCCCTGGCGGTTGCCGCCCTCCTGGCAGGACGATTCCAGGAGGGGACGGTATTCTGGACGCTCACGGCGGCCATCCTGGCGTCACTGGGCGCGCTCGCCTTCTCGCTCCGCAACGCACTGCGCCGGAACTCCCTCAGAAGTCTCTGCAAACTCTATCAGCTCGACTGCCCCGAAGATGAATGCGCATTGGACGCGGCACTCGAACTAGAGGCCGCATCCACGCAGCCCACGGACTTCCAAAGGGAATACCTCGCCCTGCTCCAGAAACGGTATCTGTCGAAGGACAGCCCCCTGGACAAAAGCCCGCGGCTGCGCCCCAGGCTGAGGCTTCCGCTGCTCGCACTCTCCCTCCTGGCTCTATTCGCCCTCGGGCGCGCCGGGGCGGAAAGCTGGCACGACTGGGGATGCACCCTCCTGGGCAAGCCCGCAATCCAAATCCGCCTCGCCGACACGCTCCTGCCTATCCACCAGGACTTGCCGGTGGAGGCAAGTCTCCTTCGACACGCCAGTGCATCCCCTGTCTTCCTCGAAAGCGTGAGGGGAAACGACGGCACGCCACGCCGCGAGAGAATGACCCCGGCAGCCGATGGGCTCTGGAAGCTCACAATCTATGACTTGACGGAACAGACCCGACTGCGGGTCGTGACGCCCCGCGCAACCTCACGCTGGCTCGAGGTCGGAGTCTATCTCCCACCCGCACCCCTGGAGGTCTCCCTCCGCACGACTCCCCCAAAATACACGGGCAGAGAACCACGATCCTTCACGGAGTTCTCCGACATTGATGTCGTTGAAGGGGAAGTCCTCTCCGCCACGTGCAGAATGCCCGAGGGTGAACACTGGCGCCTGCAGGAGGCGGACTCCAAAAGCGCAGTCGACCCGGCCGCATTCGCCCCGGAAAGGACGACACGCTATCTCGCAATCTTCGAGAATTCACTGGAACGGAGGACGCAGACGGAGTTTGCCGTCACAGTCCATCCAGACCTGCCACCCATTGTTGAACTCATTGCGCCAAAGGAGGATGACGAACTTCTCGCAGGCGAAACGGCTGCCCTCTCCGCAAAGGTCTCCGATGACTTCGGGGTCGCAAACGTCACACTGCACTGGACTGTCGACGATTCCCCGGAAAACATTGTGCAACTCTGGGAAGAGCCCCCAAGGCACTCTCTCGAAGTCAAGACGACACTGGATTTCGGAGATGTCACGCCCGGCCAGATTGTCACCGGATGGCTTGAGGCGACGGACAACCGCGACGGCACGCCGCCCATCGCACGAAGCACGCTCTTCTTCCTGACAGTCGTGCCGCCACGACAGGACAGCAATACGCCGCCCTCCGAACCGTCTCCAGGCGACGCGCAAAGGCACGAGGTCAATGTCGACGACCTTGTCGCAGAGTGCAAAAGACATCTCAGGGAGACCCAGACGCTCCTCAACCGGCAGCAGTATCTCACGGAGGAGGAGCTGCGGCAGTCGAGGGACGGCCTCTCAAAGGAGCTCCGCGCCCTCGCACTGGCAGTCTCGGGGCGCCAGGTCGCCATCGCAAGGAGCGCGGGCGTGCGGGAGCTTCCTCCAGAGATGCGCGACTTCTTCCTGGGCGCTGTCACGGCACTTGAATCCGCCGCCTCCCACGTCGATTCGGGAGCCATCGCCCTTTCGCGCCGACCACAAAGTTCCGCACTCTCGCTTCTGACACGGCTCTCATATCTCCTTAAGCAGAATGCGCAGATGATGGCCCAGGCCTCCGGAGGCTCCTCTGGCGAGGAGGGTGGTTCGCAGGGGGGAGAGTCCTCGCAACGCCTGGAAAAGGGGGACAGGAATTTCTCGCTGGATGAACTCCAGAAGGCCCTCGAGGAGACCCGCAGAATCCGGCAGGAACACTCCCGGCTCCTCGGCAAGGGACTCACGCCCGAAGACGCCCCATCCGAAAGCGACCTCCTGGCACGCATCGACATCCTCGCCCCAAAGGTCGCCTCCTTCGATTCCGCAAGGGCAGCCGCCGGAAGCCTCAGGGATGCATCCGGCGAACTCGGTGCGCTCACGCTTGCCCTGGAAAGGGAGGATGTTCCGCTGGCAAAAATGCGCGGGGAACGCGCCCTGGCGAGCCTGCTTGCCGCAGAGGGACAGCTGGAGGAGGCACTCCGGAAGGAGGCACGGACACAGCTGGAGCGAATGTCGGAGCTCGCATCGCAGCTGGCCTCCCGACAGCGCTCGGAGGCCGCATCTTCCAAAGCCAGCGCACAGGGGGAAACCCCGAATGCCGATGAAAAGGCCGCCGCCAAAAGCCGCCAGGATTCCCTCAGGCAGGAATTCCAACGCCTGCGCGAGGAGACTTCATCCACACTGGCAAGCCTCTCCCGAAACTACCCCGAGGCCGCATCTTCACTCACAAGGGCAATGGATTCCACAATGGCCGAAGCCGCGCAAAACGCACAGACACGCGCATCGAATGCACTGCTCTATGGACGCTTCGACCGCGCCGCCAAAAGCCAGGGCGAGGCCGCGGATGCCATCGAGGAATTCGCACGTGAACTCGACGAGGCCTCCTCGGCAATCCCACGCTTCAACTCCGAGGAGTTGATGCAGGCACTCGAAAGCATCCAGGAACTCGCGGAGATGGCCGCCAGCGCAACCACCCCGGAAGAACTCGGCGCCGCACGCGAATCCGCATCCTCCACCCTGAAATCATACGGAAGGGAGTTCGGACTGGAGGAGTTGACCGCACTCGGACAGGATGTCGCCGCAAACGCCCGCGACCGCGAGGAACTCCTCCAAAGACTCGACGAGGCCGCATACGCCCTGCGGACACAGCTGGAAAGGCTCCGGCGCAATGACCCGGAGGCAACTCTCCGAAAATCCACGCCGCTGCCACGAAAGTTCCGCCCCCAGACCCAGGAGTACTTCCGACTGCTTATGCAGGAGTAAAGTACCCGGCCAGGCACTCCCGCCTACAAACACAGGAAAGGATAGAAGACAAATGAACAGAATCGCGACTCTCCTTGCACTCGTCTGCACACTCACAATCACCGCATTCTCCGCAGAATATGTCCTCGACAATACACCGGAACTGACAAAGAAGCTCGAAACTTCGGTAGAAGCCGCGTCAAAGGAATTCAATTTCGCAATCAGGGGAATCGCACGGAAAAGACTCCGTCAGACTACAAAGCCATACGATACCCTCCGGCTCGATGTCAATGGAGATACGGTACTCTTCGAAAGAAACGGGAAAGACCCCGTTACCGCCACCGTCAATGGCGATGCCGTCCCATGGCTCAAGGAATATATGATATCCTTCACAAGACGCGACACCGACAACGCAC
>URJM01000004.1 GCA_900548225.1 uncultured bacterium | reverse complement strand
CGACGCATGCAATTCGGTCCCCTCGAGTATCTCCCCCTTTTCCACATGCCATGTGAACTCCGGAAACTCCTCGCCGTATTCCATCGTCTTGTCATCGATTTTGACAGTCAAGGGAATAACTGCGATCTCCGACCACGGCGCAACCTTAACGCCATAATAGTGACCAGGGTCATCCGGAGTGAACTCGAACCAGATGTTCTGGGGGATCATCTGGCGCGGTGTGTCAAGGTCGTACCCATCCTTCATCTTGAAGCTCCCCGGCACCCTCTCGTGGGTATATGGATCGAGGAATTCAGATTTCACCTGGAGTTCACGCAATGTCTGCAACGGCTTAAGGGGCTCCACCTTAATATCGTAAGCAGGAAAGACCAGGCCGATGGTGAGGTATGCATCGCCGCCGAATACGCTGTAGTTGCTGTCAAGGCTCCTGGCGTAGATGCGATACTTTCCCCCTACCTCTCCAGGTTCGCGGACGACTTCAAATGGGGGCGTGGAGCCTGTGGAGAACCCTGGCGTAAGAATTCTCCACGAGAAGGGGGGATCTGGTCTGCCGTATTCCTTGCTTGCGGACTCGATGGCCACCTCCAAAGGCAGTGGCGCAACCTCAAGGTATGCCTCGCGCAACACAAGTTCGTAGTTCGGGGCACGCCCTCCACGCATCAAGATGGGGTATCTCCCGACGGGAGAATCATATCCGGCCTCCACATGGAGGACGGGGGGCTCCTCGACGACCGCCTCGTCCTCCCCTGGGGCAAAATTCGCCAGCAGATACCTGGTCTCGGGGTTCTCGGAACGGTAGAATCTATACAGTTCGTATGGACAGACGTATAGCGGGCGTGGGCGGATTTCCACGGCAAGGCTCCCCGTCTTCCCTGGCAGCGACTCGTCCTCGGGCGTAAATGTCCACTCCAGCTCGTAGATTCCGCAGGGCAGGCTCTCCCCGTCCCGCGTCCAGGAGAAGGTGCCGGGAATTGTCCCGCCGGTCTCCTTGTCATGGAACTCCCCCTCGATCTGCGATGCGCCGTCCAATGTGTCTCCGTAGACGATTTCCACTGCGACATGGGGTTCCTCACCGACATCGTAGTTGGAATCGCCCCCTGTTTCGCCACCGTCTGTGGAGAAGACCGTAAGCACGCCGTTCTGGAATAGAATCTCGTAGTCTTCGGAGTATTCCGCGGGTTCGACGGCCAGCGTGCCACGCGTGATTGGATAGCAGGTCGACTCGCCCCTGGTCTCCATGGATGAATATGTGGAAAGCGTGCCGGAGAGCCTGTGGCCGGAAAGTAGTTCGCCACCTGTCAGGCGCCAGGTCAGCTCTGGAAACGAGCTCACGCCGGGATTCCATTCGATGGAGTCCGCCGCGACTGAAATGGGACGGCGTCGCATCGGAAACCTGAAGGTCGCCAGGCCAGGCGAGGCGTCACTGCCCGCAGGCGCATATTCCACCCGGACTTCGGTCTCGCCGGCATGAAGCGAGGTCAAGTCCATTCCGTCAAGGGAGGCGACCGAGATGTCCGTCAGGAAAAGACGGCTTTCCGCCAGCTCTTCGCTGGACCTCAGTAGAAGCTCCTGCGTCAGGCCGAAGTACAGGGGAGCCGAAAGCGACAGGTCAATCGCGATGTTCCTCAGATGGTGCGAATCGTAGGCGCCGATCGACGGAGTCGGAGGACGGACCATGCCCGCCGCATCCACGCGGGGAGTCCCTTCGGTCCGACGCCCCCGTCCAATCAACGACGACCCGTCACCCAGCCGGAAGTCTCCTAAGGAGGGGTTGGAGAAGCACGGATAGAGGTGGTCCGGATGGTTCTCGTTCACATCCACGCCTCCCTTGCCCGAATTCCTCTTCTCCAAAAGGACTCCACCCTCCGCGAATACCCCCGGAAAGCCGCCCGACTCGGTTGCACAATGGTCGATAAGCGCCCCATTTTGAGCCAGGACACTTTGTGGATGCCCAAAACCGCCCCAGACAACCGAGGAACACATCCACATCCCGGAGGACAACTCCACTGAACTGCCTGCATTTCTTGAGGAGTTCCCTGCAAAGGTGCAGTGGAGAATCTCGCCGGATGCGCCGGGGGCGCAGGACAGCCCCCCGCCAGAGGAGGTCAAGGCAGAATCCCCATTGTCGAGGACGACGCAGTTCACCATGGACGCGCCCTCCCCTGAAAGACGCACCGCGCCGCCGGAGAGGACGGCGGTGTTCATCGAAAAGAACGAACTCTCAATCTCAACTCCGCCCTCAGCCCACAGGGCACCGCCGTAAATCGCGCTGTTGCCCGAAAACTCGCAACGGCTTACACGATATGCGCCACGAAGATGGGCGCCGCCACCCTCGCCTGGATGAAGACTCCCGCCCTCGGAGCCAAAGGCATTCCCGTCCATTACGGTCAATCCCTCAAGCAAAGTGGGAATGGACGCCGCCTCGACGCCGTCAAGTATGGTGCCGCCTACCCCGGATGGCAGACGCAGGATGGTCTCCCCCGCATACTCCCATTCCTCGACAACCCCATTGCCGTCACGGTCGATGAGACGACGCTCCGACTCGTCACGCTCGTCCCCGAAAAAGCCCCCGCGAAGGGAGACCCCTGACTTCAGGCGAAAACTGCCCGACGGCATGATTACGCCGGATGAGACCGCAGGTTCGTAGCATCCCGCTGCAATCCATATCTCGTCCCCCGGCGAGGCAACTTCCAACGCATGGCCGACAGACCTGAAGGAGTGGCGCCAACTCAGGCCACTGCGGTCGTCAGAGCCGGTCGTGGATACGTGCCAGACCGCTCCGCGAAGGGATATCACTGCGTAAACACATAGAAAAAGAAAAAGTCGGCGGTTCATCTCTCCTCCTGATTGAAAATGGACTTCCCTGGAAATCATCCGAACCCCTCGGACGCCACGGGGCTAAAATACCGCCACCAACTCTTCCGTCAAGCCATAACTTACATAAACATAGATAGTTATATAAATAATCGAATTGCATCCAACTCTGTCATTTCCATGACTGGAGACAATCCGTCTTCCGTCAAACAGCCGACTGACACGCCCACCCTCTCCAAAAGCAAAGGCCGCAAGGGCACCGACCGACCACCGCCATGTAAATGCCCGATGAAACCGGACATGACACCAGGACAGGCCACCAGTCATCACGCAATGTGTTGGTTCCGGCATCGGGGATTGTGCGCGCTCGCGCGCGTATGTCCTCCGGATGGTGGGTACATCTTGGGGTGAAGGGAGGGGGAATACACTTATTCCCCCGACCGCCCACCCCAAGATGCCGCCCCCCGCACAGATTTCAAGTAAACGGAAACAAAGTCGTCAAAATAATGATTTGCGATGCCCACCCCGCCTGATTCGTCGAGGGGGGAGCATCGATTGCGGCATGTCGGCCTGTCCGTATCGCGGGCTTGGGCGTTGGGGCGTGGAATGCCAGCCGCCGGCGAAATAATGCGGCGCGCGTTTCTACCTTCCGGAGCCGTATACGTCACCCGGAGAGAATACTCGTGACTGGATGACCTCCAGTTCCCCGTTTGGGGTCACCTTCCTGAAAAAGCAGGATGGGTAGCCCTCGTGGCACGCCGCGCCACCAATCTGCTCCACCTTGTAAATCACTGTATCCAGGTCGCAATCCACAAGAATCTCCTTCACAACCTGGAGATTTCCAGAGGACTCCCCCTTCGTCCACAACTTCTTCCGGCTCCTGCTCCAATAGGTTGCATGCCCCGTCTCAAGAGTCTTCTCCCATGCCTGCTGGTTGATGAATCCTACCATGAGGACATCGCCCGTCCTCCAATCCTGTGCGATTGCAGGAATCAATCCGTCCGCGGCCTTTCCGAAATCCAGAGCAAAACTTGCCTTCATACAGTCTCCTATATCATAACATACTGATTTACAGGTATTTACAACATTCAACCACCAAAAGGGAAAAACACCATGGGACAGCACGCTGCCTCCTGTCGTCCCCAATCCTTCCGTACAATCACAGACTGTAATTGCCCGTGGACAATTCACCCAACACCCGACAACAAGCCGCCTCCCCCTTTTTGCCCGCATTCCCTTCTCTAACAGTTCCGGAACCAATGCGTGGAACCTCTATCCGTACCCTATGCCAGACGGAGGCATTATGTTATCCGGTTGTTAGTCAACTTGGTTAGAGGATTGCGTGGAATGGACTTTAGGCTTTTCAGTGATTCAGGCGTTGAGCTTGGCGTTTTGGGCGCGAATGGAGTTGTCGGGCGTGAAATGCTTGACCGGGCGGGCAAGGTGCTGTCCATACGCGGGTTTGTGCCATACGTGGGTGCTGCTGGGTATTGGCATCCGGATCTGTCTAGGCTGGCGCCGATGAAACTGCCGTGGGTTGAGGAATTCGTATGTGGAGCCAATAGCAGCTTTCCCTTCTGGTGCCTGATGGGGCAGTCCTACCGGAATTGTGCAGCAGTCGGCCTCACCAATGTGACAGACGACTGCCGGGTGCGCGCAAGGATGAACCAGGAGGCAGGGGGCTATGAGCTCTCCTTTGACATTGCCGTAGACCCGTCCACTGCCCCGTTCCGGATTTACGTGGACATGCGTCCGCTTCCCCTGGAGGAGACCGTGGCGGCCTTCAGAAGGCTGCTGATGCCCCAGGCGCCGTGCTATCCATGCGGCGCATGGGAACCCGTGTATTGCACCTGGTATGCGGCGCATACCGTCTTGTCCAAGGAGTTCCTGGAGGAGAACGCCCGCCTGGCGCGCCAATTGGGTTTTGGCACCTTCATTGTCGACGACGGGTGGTGCCTGGACGAAGACAAGCGCGTGACTCCCGCGACGTTGCCGACCTGGTATGAGTGGATTGGGGACTGGAGATTGTCCGAAAAGAAATTACCCCGCATGAAATCCACGATAAGGAAAGCCCACGCCGACGGCTGGAACTACATGTTCTGGGTGGCGCCCTTTTTTGTCGGCGACCGCAGTGGATTGCGCCGCCGGACAAATGCGTTCCTGACCGAATCCCATGAGGGGGAACGCCTCTTCGACCCTGCGGACGCGGAGGCGTCCCGCATCACCATGGAGAGCATAATGTCGGTCTTCCGCGAGATGGATTTGGACGGTCTCAAGATTGACTTCATTGATGCAATTGCGCCAGACGAGAGGCGTCCCCACGCCCGTGCGGTCATGCGTTATGTCACGGAGTTGGTCAAGCGGATTCGTGCTGAAAAGCCCGATGCGCTGATTGAGTTCCGCCAGAACTACGGGACACCTTCGACAGTCGGGCTGGCAACCGCATTCCGTGCGGGGGACGTCCCTTTCGATTATGTGGAGAACTTCCAGCGTTGCATACAGTTGCGGCTATTGCTTGGCGACGGGGTGCCTGTCCATGCCGACCCGATTTACTTCCGCGCCGACGAGATTCCCGGGAATATTGCGCGCCACCTGATGGCGTCGATGGCGGGAGTTCCCATGCTGTCGATGGATTTGCGCGGGCTTTCGGCGGAACAGCTGTCAATCATCGCCAACTACCTGGCAGTCTACCGGAAGTGGCAGAAGACACTGAACTTCGGGCACTGGGAATTCAGGTTCTCGTTTGGACATACTGCATGGGCGCGCTGCCGTGGGGAGCAAGGCACGGTGGTCTTCCTGTGGGAAAAGGAGCTTCTTGAGCAGGCGCTCGAGAATGTGGCTGGGAGCGCAGTCGTCCTGAACCTGTCGGACGAGGAGCTGGGCTGTGCGGGAATGACCGCATACGATGAGACTGGCGCGGCAACAGGCTCCTTCACCGCACGCGTTGGGGGACGGCTTGAGCGCCCATAGCCCCGCAGGGGAATTGCGTTTCCGCCGCTGTGCCGGATTGCGCTCTCCCCGCCCCCTTCCGCCCTCCTCCGGAAAACATGGCGGCCTGACCTGGATTGTTCCGGGGTGATTCTCGGCTTTCTCTTCTATATCTCTGCGTTGGTTGGAGTTCCCCAAGTTATAGTACGCGGAATTGCTTTCCGACCTATCCACCGCCGTTCTACGGCCATACCTTTTTCTGCGATGAAGACATCTTTGAAATGGCTCCGTGACTACACTGAAATCGACTGGTCTGCCCAGGAGCTGGCCGACCACCTGACATCCGCCGGACTCGAGCCGGAGGAAATCATGGAGACAGGCACCATTCCCCAGGGAATCATTGCCGCCAGAATTCTTTCGCGCGTCCCCCACCCGGACTCCGACCACATGAGCGTATGCATGGTCGACCGGGGCGATGGGCAGGAACCCCTGCAGATTGTCTGCGGCGCGCCGAACTGCGATGCCGGCAAGGTCGTCCCCCTGGCTCCGATTGGGACGGACTTTGGCGGCGGCTTCGTCATCAAGAAGAGCAAGCTTCGCGGCGTCGAATCCTGCGGCATGATGTGTTCCGGCCGGGAGCTGGGGCTCTCCGAGGACCACAGCGGCCTTCTTATCCTGCCTGACGACACCCCTCTGGGCACATCGGTCAGAGACCTCTTCAGCTGCGACACCGTGATTGACTGGGAAGTCACGCCGAACCGTCCCGACTGGCTTTCCCACATCGGCATCGCCCGTGAGATCTGCGCCCTTACAGGCAAGAAACTCGTCCTCCCCGAGAACAAGGTCACCGTGAAGGAGGGCGACGCGCCCGCCAGCGTCCGCATCGACGCGCCCGAGTTCTGCCCGAGGTACATCGGCCGTGTCTTCGAAGGCATCAAGATTGGTCCTTCCCCTGCGTGGATGAAGGAGCGCCTGGAGGCCGTCGGCCTGCGTTCAATCAACAACGTCGTCGACATCACGAACTACATCATGCTGGAATACGGCCAGCCGCTCCATGCATTCGACCTGGACAACCTCGAGGGTCGCCAGATTATCGTGCGCCGTGCCGCCCAGGGCGAGGAGATCACCCTGCTTGACGGAACCAAACTCTCCCTCACGCCCGAGAATCTGCTGATTGCGGACGCCAGGAAGGGCGTAGCCCTGGCCGGCATCATGGGCGGCGAGAATTCGATGATCACCGAGAAGACCACCCATGTCCTGCTGGAGGCGGCCGCCTTCGACCGCACCAACATCCGCCTCTCCTCCCGTGGGCTGAACAAGGCCACCGACGCAAGCTACACCTACGAACGCGGCGTCGCCCCGGAGACCAGCGCCCTGGCAAGCGAGCGTGCCGCAAGCCTCCTCTGCCAATATGCCGGAGCCACCCAGGTCGGAGCCCCTATCGACTGCTATCCGCGCCCATGGAAGAGCGAGCGAATCGTCGCCAGCGCCAGGCGCATCAACGACCTGCTTGGACTCGACCTCCCTGCGAAGGAGATGGGGGAGCTGCTTGCTCGCCGCGGCATTGAAGTCGCCAGCGTTGGCGAGGACGAGCTGGTCGTCCAGACTCCCTGGTGGAGATTTGACCTGCACAAGGCTGTCGACCTCGCCGAAGAGGTCGCGCAGATGGTCGGGCTTGACGCAATTCCCGAGGCGACTCCCGCGGCCGCACTGGGCGGAAGCGCCAAGGACGACTGCTACATCCCCCAGGAGGAGACCCGCCACCTTCTCATGTCCCTTGGGCTTGACGAGGTGATGAACTACACCATGTGGTCCCAGCAGCAGTGCCTTGCGGGAACCAGCCTCCAGCCAGAGCAGCTACTCCAGGTCTCCAACCCAATCTCCATCGACACGGCATTCCTGCGCCCCACCCTGCTTCCTGGACTCCTCCAGGTCGTCGCCCACAATGTCGCACGCAGCCAGCACGATCTGGGCATCTTCGAGCTGGGTCGTGTCTTCACACTTGAGAACGGGAAGCCCGTCGAGCGTCTCCAGGCAGGCATCGCCCTCACCGGGTGCCTCCATCCAGAACGATACGGTAAGGAGAAGGCGGTTGCGGCGGACTTCTACGACCTCAAGGGAATTGTCGAGGGCTTCCTTGACGCATCCGGCCTGAAGGGCTTCCACCGTTGCGAAGCCGGCGACCATCCCGCCTTCGAGAAGGGAGTCTGCGCCAGGTTCGTTGCGAAGAACAAGAAGGAGCTTGCCTGGCTTGGCGCAGTGGCGTCTCCCCTCGTCAAGGGAATCCGCCTTCGCAATCCCCTCTTCATTGCCCTCATTGACGTCGAGGCGGTCAGGAACGCCCCTCATCCGTCCAAGAAGTATACCGAACTGGCGCACTTCCCGGGTGTCCAGCGTGACATCTCCTTCATCGCCCCGGTCTCCCTTACAAACCAGCAGGTGATTGACGCGGTCAAGTCCCTCAAGATCGAGAAGGTCGCCGAAGTGGTGCTCTTCGACCTGTTTGAGGACGAGAAGGTGCTTGGCGCGGGAAAACGCTCGATGGCCTACACAATCACCTACCAGGATCCGACGAAGACCCTCACCGACGACGAAGTCAACCAGCTCCAGGAGAGACTCCGCCAGGGGCTTGTCAAGAAGCTCAACGTCGAACTCAGATAGCCCGGCACGGAAGACTCCACGCACGAGATGGGCAAGCTGACCATAATCGCGACTCCTATCGGAAACCTGGGGGACATCTCCCAGCGTGCGAAGGAGGCTCTCTCGTCCATGGAGATTCTCTGTTGCGAGGACACGCGCCACACCGGCAGCCTTGTCTCGCTGCTGGGGATTCAGCGTCCTGCGCTCTATGTCGCCAACCATGAGCACAACGAGCGCGGGATGGCGGCGAGGATTGTCCAATGGCTTGACGAGGGCAAGCGTGTCGGCATTTGCAGCGACGCAGGCTATCCCCTTGTAAGCGACCCGGGCTATCCTGCGGTCGTCGCCGCAATCGAGGCAGGCCATGAGATAGAGGTTATTCCCGGGGCGAGCGCGGTTCCGATTGCGCTCATTTCCTCTGGTCTTCCTCCATCCAGCTACATATTCAAGGGCTTTCCGCCCCGCAAGCCAGGGCACAGGCGCACATTTCTCCAGGAGGACGCCAAAAGCCGTCACACGCTCGTATTCTACGAATCGCCATTCCGTGTCGGGAAGTTCCTGGCGGAGGCGCTTGAGGTGCTTGGAGACCGCCAGGCAGCTGTCTGCATGGAGTTGACCAAGCAGTTCGAAAGGACATACCGCGGCCGCCTCTCCGAGCTTGCAAGGCGCTTCGAATCCGCGCCGCCAAAGGGCGAGGCCGTGATTGTCGTAAAGGGATACGACGAAGATGACTCCCGCGGCCACGAAACCAATGCCGCCGGGGAGGACGGTGAGGAGGCACGATAAATGATGTCAAGAATCCTGCTAGTAGACGCGTATTCCCAGATATTCCGCCTCTTCTATGCCATCAGGCAGTTGACAAGCGCCAACGGCGAACCTGCAAACGCGCTCTACGGGATTGCGCGGCTGCTCCTGCAGCTTGACACGGATTTCCCCTCCGAATACGGGGCATTCGTCTTCGACAAGGGAAAGTGCCTGAGGCGGACCGCCATCCACCCCGAATACAAGGCGCAGCGACCGCCGATGCCGGAGGAGCTGCGTTGCCAGACACAGCGAATCCACGACTGGGTCGAGGCCTTTGGCTGGAGGACGGTCGAACGGGAGGGGTTCGAGGCGGACGACCTGCTCGCCGGCATTGCAGGGGAACGCGGCGAGGGCACGGTCAGGATCATCACCGGAGACAAGGATCTCGGACAGCTTGTCAAGGACGGAGAAGTGCTTTTGCTCCGGCCTGGAAATGCCAAGAAGCCATGGGAGGAAATCGGCGAAAAGGAGGTCGAGGAGAAGTTCGGGGTCGCGCCATCGCAGGTCTGCGACTATCTCTCACTCCTCGGAGACGCAGTCGACAACATCCCTGGAATCCCCGGATGCGGGGCAAAGACCGCGGCAAAACTCCTAAAGGAGTATGGGACAATCGACAATATGCTCGGACATCTTGAGGAAATGCCCGCGGGAAAGCTGAGGGACACACTCGCCTCCGAAAGGACGCGCCTCCTGAAAAACAGGGAGCTCGTGAGGCTGGACATGCCGCTTCCGGAGGACTGGAACGGAATCCAGAGCATCACCAGAAGACGCCCCGACTGGCACAGGCTCCTGGAACTCTGCGACAAGGAGGGATTCAAGTCAATCGCAGCGGAGATCCATAAGCGTTCCATCCCGCAGCAACTTACCCTCGGCCTGTAGAAGCACAATCGCCCCGCCCCAAAAATGGCTGGCAATTGCGGAGCCGGGCGCAGAAGGCAGCAAGTCGCTGGCACGATGCAGTGTCCACCATGATGCCGAATCGATGGATTGGAGGCACGGCAAAATCCTACCATATCTTCTTGGAGAACAGGATATACGACATATATTGACCTGCAACTGGACCATCCCGGCAGGCTCAGCATGGAGACTCTGACAAATGAAGGAAGAAGTGACTATCATTGAGGCGACTATCCCGAATGACGCCGTCCATGTCAAGAAATATGTCAGGGGGCCGCATGACGACCGTATCGACAAAATCGGATGGTGGCTGATGGGCATCTGCTTCGCGCCGTTCCTTCTATTCGGCCTGGGGGTCTTCCTGATGGGCGTCTATGTTATCACTACACACTTCTTCCGATACATCGCCTCCTTCTTCTAGCCTTCCTTCGCACGACATGGCGTCCTTCTGGCCGGGCAGACACTGCAACTTATTCGCATCCAACTAGTTAAAACCAGAAACAAGATATAATTGCAGACAAGGCGCGTCGGATCGGGCTTTCTCGCACGCTGGCTCATGCGTATATGCCCATCGCCGCTTCCGGGGCATCATCCTTCCAGATATAGGGTTTTCTCGCGCGCAGGCCCGCGCGTACGTCCATTGGACGGTGGGAGGGGCGGGTGGTTGGGGGGATTGTATTCCCCCCAACCACCCGCCCCAACATACGCACCTCCCGGCGTTTTTCAAGCAAACGGCAGAAAAGGCGCAAAAGTCATGGTAGCTGAAACATGCGGGGATTCGAAGCGTGCCTGCCCCATACCCCCCATCGTCCCCGGACAGATGCCATAACTTCACGCCCTGCTGCCAGCCATGCAAACACCCCCGTGGCCGCCAGGCAGGACAAGGACAGATGGTCTCACCACAATCCACGACGCACCCATTCCCGCATGGAATTCCTGTAGGCCTCATCCGTCACCATGCGCCGGGCTTCCCCGTCATGTGATTGGCGCCAGATATTTTTTCACGGTGCGCGGGTCAAGTTGAGTTGCCCTTGAAGTTGCGGAGAGACTTCCCTCGCGCCGATAGACCCCCTGGACATACTTTCTCATCACGTCGTCGGCGGTGAGGCGGCAGCCTTCGAAGAACTCCTCCGCGGGGTCTTGACTCGGAGGCGTCCTCTTAAGGGCCGGAGGACGATACTCTCCCCTGACCAGGAGATTTCTCAGGCACTGTTCCAGCTCACGGACATTTCCGGGCCACTGGTAGTCGATTCCGAGATTTTCCACAATCCACTTGATGCTTGTCGCGGCGAACTCCTCCGCCTCGCGGCCTTCCATCATCCTTTTGACGATCACCAGGACGAACTGCCGGAGTTCCTCCTCCCTTCCGTCCACGAGTGTCCTCAGCGGGGCTGTCTGCACCGTATCTGAGCATAGCCTGAAGAAGAGATCCTGCCGGAACCGTCCTTCCCTGCATGCGTCCTCGAGATTTGAATTTGTCGCGGAGATTACCTTTCCCCTGAATGAGATTGCGTGTTCTCCCCCGACCCTCCGGAACTGCCTTGTTTGTAGGACACGCAGCAGCTTCACCTGGGTTTCCTGGCTGACCTCTCCGATTTCATCGAGGAAGATCGCCCCGCACTCTCCGCAGGTTTCAAAGCAGCCCTGGTGTTCCGACACCGCCCCTGTGAACGCCCCCTTCACATGTCCGAAGAGTTCCGACTCGATCAGAGACTGCGGCATTGCCGAGAGCTGGACTGGGTGGAAGCAACTTCTGTGGGTCGTGGAGAATGCATTTGCGCGGGAGGAGAATGGAATGAACTGGGAGAAGGCGATTGACCGCGCGACGAGTTCCTTGCCCGTGCCGGACTCGCCAGTCACCAGCGTAGTCAACCGGTTCATCCTGTCCGCCAATTTGTGGTAGTACCTCTTCATGTCAAAGGTGAAAATCGACTGCCATATTGACGAGCGCAGAAGCGCGGCCGCCTCCGTGCCTCCGGCGATGAAGTCGTAGATGCTGTTGAAGGCCCGGTGTATCTGGTGGAAGAGCGCAAAAACCTTCTCCGGGGAGTACACCGAGGGGCACCTGCGGCCGGGAAGATTCAACGCCTCGCCAAAGTCGCGGGCGAACTCCGGGTAGAGGCGCGCCGTCTCCTCCTCGGCACGGTCGCCAAGGTAGACATTTCGGGACATGGGGAGGCTCCAACGGCTGAAGAGCCAGTAGAGGGCAAGCAGATCCCACTCCTGGAAAAACTCCGAATCCAGGGAGGAGAACCAGGATGCCCCCCGGGAAAGTCCGAGGCGCACCAGGGAATCGCACAGGTCGTGGATGCGGGAGAGATTGCTGTTGACTGAAGGCTTGCCGTCAATGCTGTGCCACGCCCTGTAGGCGCGGCGATGGCGGCGTCCAAGCAACAACGCCTCGACATCCGTCCTCTCGCTCGAAAACGGGTTCGCCATCACCAGGCGCCCGAAGAGGCGGATTTGTTCGCGTTGCCGGGTGTCGAAAAGTTCCATGGTGGGTCTCCTCCTGGGAATTGACAATCTCATTCTGCATTTTTTGCATATACATCATGCATAATATGAACATTTTTCCGCAAACATCCACCCCTTTCCACCCAAAACCTCCACTTGGCATTAGATTTTCTATGTAGCGACGATGCGCGGGGGAGGGTCCCCCTTTTTTTGCCTTTTCACGGAGACTGATTTAGATGAAATGGATATGCCATGCCGACAAGGATGCGATCCTTTGCGGTGACAGACGGATTTCGTATGACGACCTTCTTGGCCTGACGGTGCATGCCGGCGCCCTGATGCGCCCCCACTGCAATCCTGGCGACCATGTCGCCATACTTGCCTCGAACTCCCCCGAGTGGGCGATTGCCCTGTATGGCGCCTGGCACATTGGCGCGGTAGTAGTCCCCATCGACTTCATGTCCACCCCCGAGGAGATTGCCTTCATCCTTTCGGACTGCACTCCCGCGGTTGTCTGGAGCGACGCCGGTTCCCGCGGCAAGCTGATGCAGGCGATTTCCCTGTCGGGGTGTTCTCCCACCGTGATGATGCTTGACTCCCTGGCGAAGGTGGAGCCCCATCCTGTCAGCCGAGACGAAGGCATTGGCGAGAGTCCTGACGAGCGACTTGCCCTAATCGTCTACACATCGGGGACGACCGGCAATCCGAAGGGCGTCATGCTCACCTTTGGCAACATCCACGCCAACACCGACTCCTGTTCCAAGGACGTCGAGGTGTTCATTCCCGAGGACCGTGTCCTGGTTGTTCTTCCCCTTCACCATGCCTACCCCCTCATGGGCAGCCTTGTGATGCCCATTTCCATTGGCGGCACAGCGGTATTTGCGACTGAGATGAACGCTGACGCCATCCTTGGGGCGCTCCAGCAGCACCAATGCACCTTCATCATCGGCGTCCCGAGGCTTCTGGAGCTTTTCCGCAACGCCATCATGCGGAAGGTCAACTCCTCCTTCATCGCCCGGATGGTCTACAAGCTCTCCGTGGCATGCCATTCGGTCAAGTTCTCGAGGCTTCTCTTCTCGAAGGTGCAGAAGACCTTTGGCGGCCACATCAGATACATCGCCTGCGGCGGCGCGGCGGCGGCTCCCGAGGTAATCAGGGACTTCTACGCCCTCGGCTTCGAGCTGCTCAACGGCTATGGGATGACCGAGACCGCGCCGATGATTTCATTCACCCCGCCGGGTCGCGTCAAGCTCGGCTCTCCCGGCAAGCCCATCCCCTGCAATGAAATCTCCATCAAGGACGGGGAGGTGTGCGTGCGCGGCAAGAATGTCACCCAGGGGTACTACAACCGCCCCGAGGAGACCAGGGAGGCCCTTGACGCCGACGGATGGCTCCACACGGGGGACCTGGGATATGTCGACGAAGACGGATACATCTTCCTGACCGGCAGGACCAAGGAGCTGATCATCCTTGGCAACGGCAAGAACATCAACCCCGCCGAGCTTGAGAAGACCCTGATGGAGGAGTACTCCCACGGGCTCCTTTCAGAAGTCGCCGTCGCGGACAACGGCAAGTGCCTTGTGGCAGTGGCCGTCCCCGACATGAAGGAGATTTCCTCCCAGGGGATTGTCAACATCGAGAAGACCATCCAGGACCGTGTGCTGGAGCCCTACAACGAGCATGCTCCCTCCTACAAGCGCATTGCGGCCCTTGAGCTCAGGAGCCAGCCGCTGCCCCGCACCCGCCTTGGCAAGATCCGCCGCCACATCCTCCAGAAGGAGATGCAGGGTGGTTCCAGTGCCGAGGGCGCGCAATCATCGGAGCCCAAGCCCGACACCCGGGAATACGCGCTTTTGGAGGAGTCCCTTGAGAAGCTGGCGGGAAGGGCCATCAGGCCGGACGAGCACTTCGAGCTGGACCTGGGGCTCGACTCCCTTGCAAAGCTCACCCTCCTCAGCACCCTGGGGAAGGAACACGGCATCTGGGTGCAGGTCGACGAACTTGTAAAGCACCCGACCCCGAGGGAGCTTGCCGTCAGAATCGCCGAAATCAAGGAGGAGCAGAAGAACGAAGGCGACGCGGCGGCGCCCGCCGAGGAGAAGCTCCCGAAGACTGGATGCACCCACAGGCTCCTGCGTGCCATCGGCTCCTTCTTCCTGAGGATGATTTCCCGCGTGCGCACCGACGGAAGGGAGAACATCCCGGAGGGACCGTGCGTATTCGCCCCGAACCACCAGAGCTTCCTGGACGGATTCTTCATAGGGGCAACCATGACCGGCAGGCAGTTCAGCCAGACCTTCTTCTATGCGGACGCCAAGTTCATCTCGGGATGGTTCCTGAAGCGCTTCGCACGCCGCCACAACCTCATCCCGATGGAAATCAACGGCGACCTGCGCAAGTCCATCGGGCTCCTGGAGCGTCTCCTGAAGAGCGGCAAGTCCGTCGCAATCTTCCCGGAGGGGACGCGCAGCCTTGACGGCTCCCTCGGCAGCTTCTATCCGACCTTTGCCCAGCTGGCGATTGACGCCGGAGTCCCAATCATCCCCGTGGCCATCAAGGGTGCAATCGACATCCTTCCCCGGGGCAAGTCCTTCCCGAAGCTCTTCAGAAGGGTGCAGGTCTCCTACCTCAAGCCCATTGCGGCCGACGGCGGGGCGACCGCGGAGGAACTCAGCCGCATGACCCGCGAGGAAATCGCGGCGGCGCTCAAATAATCCCCGCCTGCCACATTATCCGCCCAGAAGGGCGGGCAGGCGGAGAGAGGAAATCCACTCCATTGGCGGCTTCCCGCTCGGAATCCGCATGGAGGCGCTTACATTATGCGCCGTTACAGGAGCCGGCAAGGGATGGACATCCAGATTCACAAGCTTGACAAGTCGCAGCTGCACCTTGTCCGCGAGGTTGCGGACAAGGTATGGCCCGTCACATTCAGGGAAATCCTCTCCGACGACCAGATTTCGTATATGATGGAGATGATGTACGCGAAGGATGTGATGGAGAGGGAATACGACGGGGGAATCAGCTTCCACGGCGTCTTCGACGGAGACAAGCCAATAGGATATCTGGTCTGGGGGCGTTGCGCGGACGAGGAGTCGTCTGCAAAGCTCCACAAGTGCTACCTTCTCCCGGAATATCAAGGCAAGGGCTTAGGCTCCAGAATGTTACAGGAGTGCATACAACTGGTGCGCGAGGCCGGTTGCAGATTCCTGCGGCTCAATGTCAACCGCTTCAATGAAAAGGCCATCAGGGCATATCTGCGCAATGGCTTCCGAACCATGGAGAGCGTTGACAACCCGATTGGGAACGGCTACTACATGAACGACTACGTCATGCAGGTTTCGACCGGCATCCAGCCCTCCTCCCCGACCCACTAGAACGGAAACTCCCCAAAGCCAATGGGAGGCGTGCAAATGGAAACAGACTCCAAGACTACCGGCAACAGCATCTCCAGGTGCTTCCTTGTCATTTGCGCGGGCTACATCACATGCCTGCTGCTCTCGAACCTCGTCGCCGGAAAGCTCACGTCCGTGTTTGGAATGACCCTTCCCGCGGCGGTAATCCTCTTTCCCCTTACATACATCCTCGGCGACATCATCACCGAAGTATATGGCTTCAGGAAGGCGCGGACTGCAATCTGGCTTGGATTCTCCGCAAACGCCTTCGCGGTACTCGTCTACATGGCCGTCATCGCCCTGCCCCATCCCGATTTCTGGCATGGCCAGGAGGCATATAGGACCGTTCTCGGAACCACCCCGCGAATCTTCGCCGCATCCCTTGCCGGATATCTTTTCGGGGAGTTTTCAAACGCGGTAATTCTCTCCAGACTCAAGGTCAGGACAAATGGGCGCATGCTTTGGCTGAGGACAATCCTTTCAACCATCGTCGGGGAGGCCCTTGACACAATCATCTTCATCACAATCTCATTCGCGGGCATAATCGACGGCGGCACGCTCATCACAATGATGCTTTGCCAATACCTCTTCAAAGTGGCTTATGAAGTCATCTGCACACCTGCAACTTATTGGTGCGTTGGAATGATCAAACGAGTGGAATGCATCGACACCTTCGACCGCGACATCTCCTACCGGCCCTTCTGAATCGACAGATTTCCGAAGATTATAAACATTTTCTTTTGGTAATCTATTGATTCTATTTGCTTATTCCATAAAAGTGAATATATAGTAAAGGCGATTACGGAAAAGCGCATGCGCGTCCTTCCCAAATCGCCATGGGATTTATTTTTGAGATTCCATGAAACCGCTTCCTTCCATTGTTGTCAGAGCAATTGCTCCGGAACAATGAGGGGGCGCATAAAAACAACCCAAATACGAGGTAAAAATCATGGCAAAGGAAAAACGTGTCCGCCGTGGATTCGCCACAATCATCACTGACAAAGTCACCAAGAAGTATGGTAAGAAGGTTGACGAGACCGCTCTGAAGAACGCTCTCGTTGCAATCGACAAGGCAATCGCCACGCTCGAGGAAGCAAAGAAGGCCTGCAAGAAGGATAGCCGCAAGCGCGCCAGAATCCTTGCCCAGTTCACCAAGGAAGAACTCCTCGAATTCGCCAGCAAGCTCTAGTTTACACTAGCTCTTAATTGCGAAAAAGCCCGTTCGCCTTTTTTGGCGGGCGGGTCTTTTTTTGCGTGTCGCCCTGTGTTGCGCCCACGCAAAATGAAATAAGTGTATAAGTTGTTCCTATTCAACAAGTTAGATACTATCCAACCCGAAAAGCATGAATCCATCCCCTTCGAGTGCCTTTATCATGGCGGAATCATTCCCCTCCTGGACGGGCCTTTATTGCGCCTAATGCCTTCTAGCGCAACGTATCCTTGATCTTTCTGAAGGCCTCCTCCATTTCCTCGCGTCCTCCCCAGGCCTCCCGGACGCGTTCAGGCGTCAATATCCTGCAATGGCCTGTGATTCGGTTCTGCTGGAGCTTCCACCCTTTGCATTCCGAGAGATTCTTCCAGAACACCCCCTTGTCGAGCACCTTCATCGGGAGATTCGGCATATCCTGGAGCACCATTGGCTCGAAGGCTTCGAGGGGCTTTCCCTCCAGGATATTCCTCAGGCATGTCGCATAGAACTTTGCGTGATGGTTTGCGATGCGCCTTACGACATAGAAATCCATCACCGGCAGCTTGTCAAAGGTGGTATCCTTGACCACCGAGTCGGGGACGACATATTCGGCGTAGTTTTCGGGCAGCGGGGACGCCATGCCGCCGCTTCCCAATGCGGCCGTCATCTCGCCCCCAAAGGGCGCATATCCGTATGCGAGCAGGACATCCTTCGGGTTGCAGATGTTCATTACCGGCTTCGAGGAGCCCGCGGGCATCTCCATTACATCCTTGTCGTCGTATGGAATTGCCGCGCCAAGTAGAATCCCCTGGCGCAGCTTCATTCCCCGGCGTGCAAGCCCCGCCATCACCCTGACGGCAATGCGGCCGCCGAGCGAATGGCCGACAAGGGTCACCTCCGCGCGGTCTTCGGGCTGCATTTCCGCGATTCGATTCTCGAGGTCGGCCGCGAACTGGTCGGCCCGCCCGCGGCTGATCGTCCACACCAGGGAATTCCCCTCCCAGTCGCAGTAAGTCACCTCGTCATCCGGGAAGCACTCCTTGACGACCTTGAAGGACTCCTGCTCCTTGGCGTGGCACCGCAGCCATCCTGGGATGAAAAGAACCTGTCCTGCCTGCATGATTCCGCCCATGAGGAGAACGCAAACAGCCAGAAGGCGTGGGAAACGGGGAGCCGTGGCGGTCGCACGCGCCCCTTCAAAGGCGTCGGCCCCGTCCTCGCCCCCCGGCGTTTCACGCTTTCGGCGATGGCTGTTCACCGCGTCCCCTTTACTGCGCCTTGTGGAGCGCGCTCGTATCGATGTCGGCGAGCGGGTTTGGCGTGGTGATCACCTCGTCCCCCTCGGGGATGTTCTCGACCCAGGCATCCCGCATGGACTGGGGATTTGCCCAGCGGATGGCGTTAGCGATGACCCTCTGGACATTCTTGTCGTGGTAGATGGGATATGTCTCGTGTCCTGGCGAGAAATAGAAGATTCTGCCATTGCCCCTGAGGAAGGTGACTCCGCTTCTGAAGACATTTCCGCCCTCGTACCAGGAGATGAAGATATTCTTGCCGTCATCCGGGATGTCGAAGGACTCGCCGTACATTTCGGTGTGTGGGATGACGAAGGTCTCCGGGACTCCCTCGGTGATGGGGTGCTTTCTGACCACCTTCCAGAGGCGTTCCTTTTCGCCCACCTCGCGCCAGTGGAGCGAGCAGCTCGTCCCCATGAGCCTCTTGAAGACCTTCGAATAGTGTCCCGAGTGGAGGACGATCAGCCCCATGCCGTCAAGCACCCTCTTCTGGAGCTTGTCGGCGAGTGCGTCCTCGACCCGCGCGTGAGCGCAGTGTCCCCACCAGAGGAGCACGTCGGTGTCCTGAATCAGTGAATCGGGCATTCCCTGCTCTGGCATGTCGAGGGAGACGGCGCGGATTTCCAGGTCATCTGCCGCGAGGGCGTCCTTAAGGTAGTTGTGGATGCCGTGGGGGTAATGCTGGCGGCAGACGTCGCCCAGTGCATTCTGTTCGGTTTCGTGGACATTCTCGTTCCAGATGGTCACCTTGATCTTCTTCCCGTCCATGTTCGTTCCGCGCTTTTTTCTCGTGGGTGTGGTTTTGTCTATGGATTGAATCCGGCCGCATTGCCGCGACGGGGGTGAATTTAGCATATCTGTAGAATATTATCGTTAATACCTTCGGGTGAAACTCGACAAACGTCCTCCTACGCACAACTATATTACCGCCCATGCCCATCAACAGCCATCGTCCCGCGCGGTGCGGTGGCGATGCAAAACAAGGGAAATTCCACAAGAGGACTCACAAAAATGAAGGTCGTTCTGGCATATTCGGGCGGACTGGACACCAGCTGCATTCTCACCTGGCTCCAGGAGAAATACAATGCGGAGGTCATCACCTACTGTGCCGACGTAGGCCAGGCCGAGGAGCTTGACGGCATTGACGAGAAGGCTCTCGCCTGCGGCGCGAAGAAGTCATACGTCGAGGATTTGAACGAGGAATTTGCGAAGGACTACATCTTCCCGATGTTCCAGGCCAACGCCATCTACGAGAACATGTACCTGCTGGGCACCTCCATTGCGCGCCCCCTGATCTCCAAGCACCTCGTGGAAGTCGCCCGCAAGGAAGGCGCCGAGTACATCTGCCACGGTGCGACCGGCAAGGGCAACGACCAGATCCGCTTCGAACTCTCCGCATACGCGCTGAATCCCGCAATCAAGTTCATCGCGCCATGGCGTTCCCCCGACTGGACATTCAAGTCCAGGACGGACCTCATCAACTACGCCAGGGAGCACAAGATCCCCGTCAACGTCTCCGCGAAGAAGCCCTATTCCATGGACAGGAACCTCCTCCACATCTCCTTCGAGGGCGGCGCCCTTGAGGATCCCTGGACCGAGGCGCCCGCCGAATGCCACGTGATGACGACCCCTGTCGAGGACGCGCCAAACACCCCGGAATACATCACCATCTCCTTCGAGAAGGGCAACCCCGTCGCCATCAACGACCAGAAGCTCTCCCCCGCCAACATCATGCGTGAGCTCAACCGCCTTGGCGGCAAGCATGGCATCGGGCGCATCGACATTGTCGAGACCCGCTACACCGGCATGAAGGACCGCGGAGTCTACGAGACCCCCGGCGGCACCATCCTCTTCCACGCGCACCGTGCAATGGAGTCCATCACCATGGACAGGGAGGTGATGAGCGTGCGCGACTCCCTCATCGACAAGTACGCGAACATGATCTACAACGGCTTCTGGTTCTCCCCTGAGCGCGAGTTCCTCCAGGCCGCCATCACGGAGAGCCAGAAGAACGTCACCGGCGACGTCCGTTGCAAGCTCTACAAGGGATGCTGCCACATCGTCGGCCGCCGCTCTCCCTACACCCTCTACGACCCGGAGGTTGTCACCTTCGAGGCCGACGACGTGTACAACCAGCAGGATGCCACTGGCTTCATCAAGCTCAACGCGCTGCGGCTTCGCATCAACGCCAACGCCCGCAAGCCCGAGGCATAGCCCAGCCCCCGTTCCATCCACAGCGCCGGCGACGGCATGAACCCGTGCCTTGCCTGCATTTCCGCGGCAGGCGCCCGTCGTCGGCGTCCCTTCTGCAATCATGCTACTTCAACTGCTGAAATCCAAGCTTCACCGTGTAGAGGTCACCTCTGCCGACCTGGAATACGAGGGGAGCATGGCCATTGACGGGGAGTGCCTGGAGATGGCCGGCATCCTTCCCTACGAAAAGATCCTGATTGTCAACAACAACAACGGCGCCCGGATCGAGACATACGCGATCCCGGCGCCGCGCGGGTCGCGGGTCTTCTGCCTGAATGGCGCCGCCGCAAGATGCGGCATGGCCGGCGACCTTGTGACAATCATGACCTTCGCCGCCATGACCAGGGAGGAGGCGGAAGCCCACAAGCCCACCGTCATCCTCTTCCGCGACCACAACCGCTCCATCGAACGCAAGGAGTAGAATACGAACATGGACACCATACGCATCGGAGTCATTGGCTTTGGCACAGTGGGTGCCGGAGTGGTCGACATCCTGCTCAGGAATGCCGACATCATCACCAGGCGCACAGGCGTCGCACTCCAGCTGACGCACATCGCCGACCTGGACACCACCACCGACCGCGGAGTCCAGGTCCCCGACGGGATTCTCGGCCCCGATGCCATGGCGTTGATTGACTCCGACGACGTGGATGTCGTCGTCGAGCTTGTCGGCGGCACAACGATTGCGCAGAAGTTCGTCAAGGAGGCGCTCAAGCGTGGCAAGCCTGTCGTGACGGCCAACAAGGCCCTTCTCGCCCAGTGCGGCGAGGAGCTTTTCGCCCTGGCCCGCGAGCATGGCACCGAAATTTACTTCGAGGCGTCTGTCGGCGGCGGCATTCCCTGCATCAAGGCGTTGCGTGAGGGTCTTGCGGCCAACAACATCCAGGAGATGTACGGCATTCTGAACGGCACCTGCAACTACATCCTCACCAGGATGGAGAACGAGAAGGCGGACTTCTCGATGGTCCTGGAGGCCGCACAGAAGTCAGGCTACGCCGAGGCAAATCCGTCCACGGACATTGACGGATACGACACCGCGAACAAGGCTGCAATCCTCGCGTCACTTGCATTTGGAAGGTGGTTCACCCTCGACGACGTGACTGTCAAGGGAATCCGGGACGTCACCGTCACGGACATCGAGTACGCGTCCGAGCTGGGATACCGCATCAAGCTCCTGGCCACCATCCGCAAAATCGAGGACAAGCTCCAGCTTTGCGTGCGCCCCGCCCTCGTCGAGAAGTCCTCGCTGCTTGGGAACGTGTCAAGCGTCTTCAATGCATTGTGGGTGAAGGGGGACATGGTTGGCGCGACAATGTTCTACGGCCGCGGCGCCGGCAGGGAGGCCACCGCAAGCGCCGTCGTCGCCGACTTGATTGACCTTGCCCTCAACAGCACTCACGGCTGCCCCCGCAGGGTGGAGCCATTCCCCGTCTTCGACAAGGAGCTCCGCCTTGCCTCCAAGAGCGAAATCCTCAACCGCTTCTATGTCAGATGCCTGGTCAAGAACAAGGCGGGCGTCCTCGCCAGAATCGCAGGTGTCCTTGCAAGGCACGGCATCTCCATTGCCTCCGTAAGGCAATGCCAGGAGGAGGCCACCTCCGACAACACAGTTCCGATGCTGCTTCTCACCGAAGACACCAGCCAGGCGGACATCGAAAGCGCGCTCAACGAAATCCGGCAGGACTCCGCGGTCGCGCAGCCGCCGGTCTGCTTCGCAGTCGAGGAACTCCTCTAGGGTCTGCGCCTGCACGGGGAGACGTCTCCGTGGAAGAGGCACCAGTCAACGACCCGTCTCCTTGAAAAGAAGGGGGCGGGTTTCACACTGTCTTAAGGCGCTTCCGCTGGAACATTTCCGCAATTCGGGAGTCAGTACACGGCTTGAATTGCCAAAGCTTGCGGGCGTTGCCGTGCGAATGGCGCCCACAATACTGGAAACAATTACATAACATTAACATACAGAGGAACTTATGAATACTACCCATGAATTCAAGACAGAGGTCAAGCAGATGCTCGACCTGGTCATCCACTCCCTTTACTCCAACAAGGAGATTTTTCTGAGGGAGCTCATTTCCAACGCGTCCGACGCGATTGACCGCGCGAGATTCGAGTCCTTGAAGGACGCGTCGATTCTCGAGAACGACCCTGACTGGAAGATCAAGCTCATCGTGGACAAGGATGCAAGGACCCTGACCGTCCGCGACAACGGCATTGGCATGAATGCCGAGGAAGTTGAGAAGAACATCGGCACCGTCGCCAACTCCGGCACGAAGCACTTTCTCGAGGCCCTCAAGGAGAACAAGGACGAGCTGCCCCCCGAGTTGATCGGGCAGTTTGGCGTCGGCTTCTACTCGGCCTTCATGGTTGCGGACGAGGTTACGCTCATAACGCGCCGCGCAGGCGACAAGGCGGCCGGCGTGAAGTGGACCTCCAAGGGGGACGGCTTCTACGACCTCAGCCAGGTCGAGAAGGAGACCCGCGGCACCGACGTGATTGTCCACCTCAAGGAGGACGAGACCGAATTCCTCGAGGAGTGGCGCCTTCGCAAGATTGTGAAGAAGTACTCCGACTTTGTGGAGCATCCCATTGTGATGGACATCGAGCACGAGGAGGCCGTCAAGGACGCCGATGGCAAGCAGGTGCTTGACGCGGACGGGAAGCCCGTCCCCCCGAAGGTGGTTGTGAAGGAGGAGGTCCTGAATTCCCAGAAGGCCATCTGGCTCCGTCCGAAGAGCGAGGTCAAGAAGGAGGAATACGACGAGTTCTACCGCCACATCTCCCGCGACTACCAGGAGCCCTTCGAGACCATCCACTGGTCTGTCGAGGGGCAGGCGGAGTTCAAGGCGCTTGTCTACATTCCCCAGAAGCCCCTTTGGGACATGCTGATGCAGGACTCCCAGCCCCACGGCATGCAGCTCTACGTCCACCGCGTCTTCATCACCGACTCCTGCGAGCAGCTTCTGCCCAGGTATCTGCGTTTCCTGCGCGGCGTCGTCGACTCTTCGGATTTGCCCTTGAATGTCTCCCGCGAGATGCTCCAGGAGGCCCGCGCCCTGACCCTTATCCGGCGCGGAATCGTCAAGAAGGTGCTCGACACCCTTGCGGACATGCAGAAGAATTCCCCTGAACGCTACCAGACATTCTTTGAGAATTTCGGCAATGTCCTGAAGGAGGGTCTCCGCGAGGACTTTGAGAACTCCGAGAAGCTCCAGAACCTGATGCTCTTCCACAGTTCCTCCCTTGAGGACAAGCAGCTCACCACCCTGGCCGACTACGTGAAGCGCATGCCCGAGAACCAGAAGGAGATCTACTACCTGACCGCCGAGGGGCTCGCCAGCGCAAAGAACTCCCCGCGCCTCGAGGCATTCCGCAAGAAGGGCTACGAAGTCCTCTTCATGACCGACCCAGTCGACGAATTCGTCATCCCCTCCATCGACAATTACCAGGACAAGAAACTGCGCGACATTTCGAAGGGCGACATCGACCTGGAGTCCGAGGAGGAGAAGAAGGCCAAGGAGGAGGAGCGCAAGGCCACCCAGGAGAGCTTTGCGTCCCTGGTGTCGAAGCTCCAGGAGCTTTTGAAGGACAAGGTCTCCGAGGTCAGGATCTCCAACCGCCTCACCGACACGGCGTGCTGCCTGGTGGACGCGGAGTGGGCGATGAGCCAGCAGATGCAGCGTGTGATGAAGGCCCTCAAGCAGGACGTGCCGGATGTCAAGCAGATTCTCGAGATCAACCCCGCCCATCCGCTCATCGCATCCATGAAGGATTTGCTTGCAAATGCGCCCGAGAGCCCGAAGCTCGCCGAGTTCGCGGACCTTCTCTTCGACTCGGCAAGGCTCATGGAGAACCAGCCCATCGAGAACCCGCTGGAATTTGCACACAGACTCGCCGACCTCATGGCGGGAGCGCTGAAGTAGAAAGAAACCCAAGGCCATAGACCAGTCCCACCAACCATAACGGGGGCGGCATCTCCCGCCCCGCCACAACGCAAATGCCCAGCCACCCAATGAATGTCGCAGTCGTCGGAGCCACAGGCGCCGTCGGTGTCGAAATGATCAAGACCCTGGAGAAGCGCGACTTCCCCGTCAAGAGCCTCAAGCTTCTGGCCAGTTCGCGCTCCGCAGGGAAGAAGGCACTCTTCAAGGGAGTCGAACACACAATCGAAGAACTGACCCCCGACTCCTTCCAGGGAGTGGATGTGGCGCTCTTCTCGGCGGGAGGTTCAATCTCAAAGGAGTTCGCGCCCCACGCAGTCAAGGCCGGCGCAGTGGTCGTGGACAACTCCAGCTGCTTCCGAATGGATCCGGACGTCCCCCTCGTCGTCCCAGAAGTCAATCCCGAGGACGTCAAGTGGCACAAGGGCATCATCGCGAACCCGAACTGCACCACCATCATCATGCTTGTGGCGGTAAAGCCCCTCTATGACCTGTCCAGGGTCAGGCGCATCATCGTCTCCACATACCAGTCCGCATCCGGTGCCGGCGCAAAGGGCATGGACGAGCTGTGGAACCAGACCAGGACTGTACTCGAGGGCGGCAAGGCGGAGCCAAAGGTCTTCAAGTGGCCATACGCCTTCAATGTCTTCAGCCACAACACCGACATCACGGAAAACGGCTACAACACCGAAGAGATGAAGATGGTCAACGAGACCAAGAAGATCATGCACGACGAGCAGATCGGAGTCTGCGCCACCTGCGTGAGAGTCCCGGTCCTCAGAAGCCACGCCGAATCAATTACGGTGGAGTTCCAGGACAAGGTCTCCGTCGAAAAGGCACTCGACGCATGGAAGAAGGCGCCCGGAATCACAATCGTGGACGACCGGGAGGGGAACCACTTCCCAATGCCCTGCGAGTCTAACGAACAATACAATGTCCTCGCAGGACGGCTCAGGTACGACCTCTCCGCACCCAACTCGCTGGCGTTCTTCGTATGCGGAGACCAGCTCCTCAAGGGAGCCGCACTCAACGCAGTCCAAATCGCAGAACTTCTTTAGGAAGTAGCAAGCCCCTGCCGCCGCAGGGCTCGCCATCCGCCCGCTGCAAGGCGGCTCGGGCGGCGGGGCACCTCGGGGCGGCGGACCGGGCGCCAGGGCGACACGCTATATTGATAGCGGCCCTCGCAGGTGCGGCGCCCCATGCCGTGCCCAAAGTTGTAACTATTTGCAATCCAAGTAGTTACAACTTCGTTAGACTACAATTCCGACACAGCCCTGCCCTTCCGCCCTGCTCCTCTTTTCTTCCTTGCGGCGGAACAATCACTGGAGGGATGAATGAGCAAGAGATTCCTGACGGCGTTTCTATTTGTATTCTCGGCGCTTCTCCTTTTCGCCCAGGACACGACGTGGTTCCGCGACGTATCAACCCCCGTGGCCGCAAGCGAGCTGAAGCTGACCGCCTTGACGGCGTCCCTGCGCAACGCACTCCTGGCAAGGACTCCCCGTGAGAAGCTCGTCAAGGACCTTCCACGCATCGTCGACAAGACTCCGCGCATCCTGTTCATCACCCTCGGCGACGGCATCTTCCCCTCCCGCACATACTATTCCGTCGGAGGCAGCTTTTCATCGGCCCTCGAGTCTCTTCTGGCAATCGTCGAGAAGCGCGAGTCCGAATACACCGACGCAATCAGGGCCGACCTTGACGCCCAGATTGCCCGCGCAAAGGAGGAGAAGCGCCTTCTCCCCGACTACGTGAAGAAGAAGTTCGAGAACCCCTCCGCCTGGAGCTCGCTGCGGCTTGACATCGTGCAGGCGACCCTACCCGTGGACTCATTCGTCGTCAACTCGTCACGCCTTCTCCTGTCAAGCGCGGTCGGCATCGCCTTTGACAGGACCGCCGCATTCGCCTTCACGCCCGAGCAGCTTACAGGGCGCTACCTGATGACCGCGGAACGGCAGCTCTCCGTCTCCCGCATCGGCAACCTCATCTCCGAGGCAAATCTCTGGACTTCGCTCGGCCTCTGGCTCAAGATGGGAGCCGCGGAAACCCCGTTCAAGGTCACACTATTCGAAACGGACAGCTACTATGCGGACGAGGCGGGGTGCCGCAGGCTCTTCCGCGCCCATCCCGCAAGATTCCTGGCGCAGCCCTCGGAGACGCACGCAATCGGGTTGCTCAGGCGCACCTGCACCACCCTGCACCCGAAGAAGGGGACTCTCCGTCCGCCCTTCCCGGAATGGGTAGTAGGACGGCACACGGGGAAGACCGCCCTCTTCGACCAGGCTGCACTCGCCTACGGGCTTGTCCAGGCCGCAAAAGCCTCTCCGGACGCAAAGACCAGGGAGGAGCTCCTCGGGCTTGCCAAGCTCGCCACGAAGCCGTTGCTTGACGCGACAAAGCACCTGGATCCCAAGGAGGAGCTGGAAAACGGGCAGCTCATCTCCGAAGGGCGCCGCAAATCCTCCGAAAGGCTCTACGCAATGGTCGTGGAGGGGGAGGACAATCCAAACGCCATCGAATTCGAAGTCCCCACCAGGGTCGGTGAACTCAGGACAAACGCCCTCGCATATCTCCTCTACTCCGAACTCGATGAAATCCTCCCCGACAACGACAGGATTGCAAAGGGATGCCGCGCCGAACTCGCACAACTCCACAGACACATCTTCTCCCAGGTCAACGCAGAGGGAGTCTGCATCCCCGTATGCGTCTACCCGTCAAGGACGATGAAATTCTCCCTTGTGGGAGACGAGCCGCTTTCACTGGCCGACTCCCTCGAATGCGCCGCCCTCGCCGGCCTAGCACTGGACGCGCACCGCAGGGCATTCCCCGACGACGACACGGAACAACTGCGCGCCAGACTCAATGCGCTCAGGGAGGCTGTCGCCACACGCACCGTCGACAATCTCGCCGACGCGCCATTCTCGCCATATCTCGCCAGGTTCCTCGCAACCGATGCAACAACCGAAAACCCCGAGCGCCTCGCACAACTCACAAGACTAGCCATCGCAGCGGCCGCAAATGTCGAAACACAGCCCGCACTCCCGGACATGTACGGGTGCGACGCAAACATCCCAAGCATGACATACGCCGCAGAAAGGATGGGAGTCATCGCAATCGCCGCAGACGCGCTGGCCAGAACAGGCAAGCGGGAGGACTCCCTCGCGCTGCTTCAGGAGGCCTGGCCGCTCTGGTGCTTCCAAAGGCAGGCGGAAATGACCCCCGAACCCGCGTCCACGCTCGCACAGCCCTTCGAATACATAGGATTCCAGCGTGACAACCTCGCCGACTACGGGTTCACACTCAACGGACAGACTACCCAGGCGGCCGCGGAACTGGCACTCGCCGGCGCATTGAAAACCCTCGGAATGGAACGCTTCGAACCAACCGAAAGACAACTCTCCGACTGGGAAAATGCCTGGACGACCATTGACAAGCACCCAATCTGCCTCGCCCAGGAACTCGTCCTCAAGGGAATCCCAAGCGAGGAAAACAGGCGCGCGCTCTCCGGAAACCTTGGGAAGGCGTCGGTGGAGACATTCAAGGTCGAGGACGCAAACCTGAAGATCGAATTCGGCGGAGGAGGCACAAACCACGTCGAGACAAAGGTCATAGACCGCAGAAAACGATGATTGGGCGGCGGCGTCGGCTCCCCTAATATCCCCCTGCGCCCACAACGGCCTTTTCCACACGAAAAAACACCGAAAGCCCATTGTGCGGCATAGCGGCGCCTGATTGTGCGGCTAGATTATGCAAATTACTTTTATATCCATCTTCCACCCGTAAATCCATCCTGTTTCCCCCAATCCACTCAACCCGATGAAGATTACAGACGACATCCGCTACATAGGCGTTAACGACCACCAGGTTGACCTTTTCGAGGGCCAGTACCCCGTCCCCCACGGGATGTCCTACAACTCGTATGCGATTCTCGACGCGAAGAGCGCGGTCTTCGACACCGTGGACCAGCATTTCACACACGAGTGGCTTGACAACATCCACCAGGTCTTCGGCAACAAGGCTCCGGACTATCTCATCATCCAGCACATGGAGCCCGACCACGCCGCAAATATCGCGACCTTCATGGATCTCTACAAGCAGACCAGCATCGTCGCAAGCGCAAAGGCCTTCGCAATGATGAAGAACTTCTTCGGAACGGACTATGCCGACCGCCAGATTGTCATCCACGAGGGAAGCACCCTGGAGCTTGGACGGCACACGCTGGCATTCGTCGCAGCACCGATGGTCCACTGGCCGGAAGTCATGGTCACATACGACACGCTGGACAAGGTGCTCTTCTCGGCGGACGGATTCGGCAAGTTCGGAGCCCTGGACGTGGAGGAGAAGTGGGACGACGAGGCGCGCCGCTACTACATCGGCATCGTCGGCAAATACGGCGCACAGGTGCAGGCTCTCCTGAAGAAGGCGTCCACCCTGGAAATCAGCAAGATCTGCCCGACCCACGGCCCTGTCCTCACCGAGAATCTCGGCCACTACCTGAGCCTCTACGACACCTGGTCGTCATACAAGGTTGAAAGCGAGGGCATTGTCATCGCATACACTTCCATCTACGGGCACACCCGTGCCGCAGTCGAGAAGCTTGCCGACTCCCTCAAGTCGAAGGGAGCCCCGAAGGTGATTGTCCACGACCTGGCCCGCTGCGACATCTCCCAGGCCGTCGCGGACGCATTCCGCTACGGGAAGCTGGTCCTGGCCACCACCACCTACAACGCCGAGATATTCCCCTTCATGAGGACCTTCATCAACCACCTCACGGAGAGGAACTTCCAGAACCGCACGGTCGCCCTCGTCGAGAACGGCTCCTGGGCGCCGCTGGCCGCCAAGGTGATGGGCAGGCTGCTCGCGGGATGCAAGAACCTCCGCTTCGCGGAAAACACCGTCCACATCAAGTCCGCCCTCTCCGAGGAGAGTTCAGCCCAGCTTGAGGCGCTCTCGGAGGAACTCTGCCAGGACTACAAGAACATCCAGGACTCCACAGCCAACAAGAACGACCTCAAGGCGCTCTTCAACATCGGCTACGGCCTCTATGTGGTGACCTCCAGGTCGGGCGAAAAGGACAACGGCCTCATCGTCAACACAGTCAGCCAGGTGACGGACTCCCCGAACCGGATCGCGGTCACAATCAACAAGCTGAACTACTCGCACCACATCATCAGGCAGACAGGCAGGATGAACATCAACTGCCTCTCCACCGACGCGCCATTCGAACTCTTCCAGAGATTCGGATTCCAGAGCGGACGCACCGTCGACAAGTTCGACGGAATGGAGATGCACCGCGCCGACAATGGAATCGCCTTCCTGGCAAAGTACACCAATTCCTTCATGTCCCTCAAGGTGGAGCAATACGTCGACCTCGGAAGCCATGGAATGTTCATCTGCTCCATCGAGGAGGCCCGTGTCCTCTCATCCCTCGACACGATGACCTACACCTACTACCAGAGGAATGTCAAGCCAAAGCCCCAGACCGAGGGCAAGAAGGGGTGGGTCTGCAAGGTCTGCGGATACATCTACGAGGGCGAAGACCTCCCCGAGGACTTCATCTGCCCGCTTTGCAAACACGGCGCAGTCGATTTCGAACGCCTCTAAATTCCCCGGCAGACAGGTGGAAATCCACCGCAACTGGGATATATTTTGGCGTCTTACAAATCATCAACAGCTCTGCCCGGAGGAAAATCCGTGCAGAGCCGACGCAGAACCTTCAAATGGCCCCAAGGGGGTGAGTAACAATGCCAGAAGTCAAGCTCCGCAAGTCTGAACCCATCGAGCGCGCTATCCGTCAGCTTCGCAAGAAGATGGACAAGGAGAATGTGATGGACGAGTACAAGTCCCGCCAGGCTTATGTCAAGCCCTGCGAGGCTCGCCGCCGCGCCGCCGGTCTCATCCGGTAGCCGACGCGACACCCCATCGAGAAAAAGCGAACAGAGTCAACGAATCTGTTCGCTTTTTTCTTTTCCTCACCACGCAAACGCCCTGCCAGCATCCCAACAAGACTATTTCCACATGGCCTCCTTCGACAACCAGAAGTATCTTCTTTCCCAGCGTGACTCCATCATGAAGCGCGTCTCCGGCGGGGAGGGGCGTGTCTACCTGGAGTTTGGCGGCAAGTTGCTGGGCGACTTCCATGCGGCGCGTGTCCTTCCCGGCTATGATCCGGATGTCAAGGTCCGCCTTCTCAAGAGCCTCGCCAACGAGGCGGACATAATTGTCTGCATCTATGCCGAGGACATCCAGCAGAAGCGCATGCGCGCCGACTTCGGCATCACCTACGACAATGCGGCGTTGAAATTGATTGACGACCTGCACGCTGAGGGTGTCGAGGTAACCGCAGTGGTCATAACCCGTTTCACCGGGCAGCCGGCAGTCCAGGCCTTCAAGAAGCGCCTGGAGCGCCACGGCATCCAGGTTTTCCTCCACGGCAACCTTGAGGGCTATCCCAACGACGTGGAGCGCATTGCCAGCCCCCAGGGGCTTGGCTCACTCCGCTACGTGCCAGTGACCCGCCCCCTGGTGGTGGTCACAGGCCCCGGCCCCAACTCCGGCAAGATGGGCACCTGCCTCAGCCAAATCTACCACGAGTTCCAGCAGGGCCGCAGGGCGCGCTACGCGAAATTCGAGAGCTTCCCCGTCTGGAACCTCCCCTTGAGCCACCCAGTCAACATCGCATACGAATCGGCCACTGCAGACCTGCTTGACAGCAATGCAATCGACCACTTCCACTACGAGACATACGGAGTGCCGGCGGTCAACTACAACCGAGACCTGCTGACATTCCCGCTGCTCAGGGAAATCCTGGAAAGAATCTCCGGGGGCAACGGCTACAAGTCCCCCACCGACATGGGGGTGAACTGCATCGCGGATGGAATCGTCGACGACGCGGGAGTCCGCAAGGCCGCCAACATGGAGATTATCCGCAGATACTTCAACTACGTCTCCGAAAACAAGCTTGGACGCGCCACCGACGAAACTGTCCGGCGTGCGGAGGAGTTGATGCGCAAGGCCGGCCTCCAGCCCGAAGACCGCCCGGTCGTGGCTGCTGCCCATGAGACCGCGCGCCTCTGCGAATCCGAGGGCGAGGGGGATGGCGGAATCTTCTGCGGAGCCGCAATCCAGCTGCCAGACGGATTCATTGCCACAGGCAGGAACTCCAGCCTGATGCACTCCGCAGTCGCAATGATACTCAATGCGGCAAAGCATCTCGCAAATATCCCGAGGGAAAAGTATCTCCTCAGGCCAGACATACTTGACAAGGTCTCAACATTCAAGCACGGACTCGGAGCAAATACAAGAACCAGCCTGAACCTCTCGGAGGCGCTGATTGTCCTCACGGTCTCCAGCGCCACAGACCCAGACGCACAAAAGGCACTGGATACACTGGCACAACTCAGAAACTGCGACGTGCATCTCTCACATACGCCAGGACACGGCGACGAACAGGGGCTCAGGCACCTGGGATGCTCATATACCTACGACCCGCTCGCCCCAACGAAAAAACTCTTCCCGTAAAACACATAGAGAAGCCGGATGCACGAGGAGGATGCCCCCAAAAAAAGACGAAGGCGCTTCAACGGCGACATGGGCGTCGACTCCCAGGGGCAAAGCGTCGAATACGAACACGGGTATCTGCGCCACAAGATAAAGGAGGAACGGGGCGTCTTGAAACGCCGCCAGCAAAGGTCTCCGGCATTCAATCCGCAGATTGTTGAGGATTGTGGTGTAGAAATACTATATCTCCTTGAACTGGAAGCACTTCCAGCCTCAATAACTGACAGTCTCCCCATTGAGCTGTGGTGGAGGAACGCAGGCAATCCAGCCGCCCCGCTGCAGCCGCTTGCCCCTTCGGGCGAAACGACGCTGCCCAGCCGTGAGGACGCCGCGCTGCTGAAGGCTCTCATGCCCCACAGGGAGACCACGCCTGGCTGCCGGGGCAACAGGTTCCTTCTGCCCCCAGATGCCCAGCCCAGGTTCGTCAGGCTTGCCGAGGATGCGGGGCAATTGAGGTGGAGTGCACGGGGGCAGGAGCGACCCTGGCGCCTTCATCGTCTCGGATATGGCGGCAAGTGCGATTGGTGCGCCTCATGGGAGCGTGACGAAGCACACGACCGGATGCGCCCCAGGGTCTGGATTGCCACGCCACAGGGGGACCTCGCAATCGAATCCTGGCAGGCATTCTCACCATCAGGATGGGCTGTAGCCAACGACACCCTGTGGATTCTCAATGTGAAGAACGCGGGAATGAGACTGGCAAGCCTCACGGGAAGGCAGCCGCCATGGATGACACGGCGGGAGGCGCTGGCATTCACGGAACTCCTGACGCTGGACGGCACGGCGGATCTGTCGCAGATGCAGGATGCCGAACGAGTCCCAACCGAAATGGGCATGCCCATTGGACGGTTGTATATCGAGACCGCCAGATATAAACACCTCGGACAGGAACAGCTTCAGGCGACTCTCTCATTCCAGTACGCGCCGGAGGTCTTCTGCGACGAGGCGTCAACCGAGGAACGCCTCCAGGGGGTTCACGAGGTAATCCAGCGCAATCCGGACGAGGAGGAACGACTTCGGGAGGAACTCATCAGGACTGGCTTCCGAAATGTCACACGAACAGGCGGCGATGAAGACCCGGGCTGGAAACTCCTTCCCGCAAAACTCGACCAGGCAGTCCGGACCCTTGTCCTCAGGGGATGGCACATACGCGCACAGGGCAAAAGCTACCGACGCCCCGTCGAAAAGAATTTCACAATACGCACAAGCGGAATCGACTGGATGGACTTGGATGCGGAAATCGCATTCGACGACGGACAGAGGCTGGAAACCCCGGAATTGCTGAAGGCACTGCGCACAGGCGCAAAGTCTGTCCGGCTGGACGACGGGACATACGGGATTCTGCCAAACGAATGGCTCGAAAAATTCACCGCCCTGGTGGAAATCGGGGAGGCCGACAGCGCACGCGTCAGAATCCGACAGGAACAGGCCGCACTCCTCGATGCAATCCTCCAGGAACAAGTCGAGGACGTGGACGGACGATACGGGGCCGTCCTGGACAAGCTACGCCAGCGCGCCGCCGACACGCCGCAAAAATGCGATCCACCAGAATGGTTCGCCGCAAGGCTGCGAACCTATCAGAAGGATGCAGTGAACTGGCTCGCACAAATGGAGGGGCTGGGACTCTCGGGAATCCTGGCGGACGACATGGGCCTCGGCAAGACGGTGCAGGTGCTCGCACTCCTGACCAGACGACACGAGGAGGGGCCGCTACTGCCAACCCTGGTCGTCATGCCTTCGTCACTCCTCTTCAACTGGCAGGACGAGGCCGCAAGGTTTGCGCCAAGGCTCAGGACTCACATTCACCACGGGGCATCGCGCGGCGACGCCACGCCGGAGGCTTTCGCCGGCTTCGACCTCGTCTTCACCACATACGGAACTCTCCGCCAGGACATCGTGGCGCTCTCCAGGATTCCCTTCGACTATGTTGTGCTTGACGAATCACAGGCTATCAAGAACAGCGACAGCGCAACCGCACTCGCCGCACGGGCACTCAGGGCAAACCACCGCCTGGCAATGACAGGCACGCCTGTCGAAAACAACATCTCCGAACTGCTAAGCCAACTCTCCTTCTTAAACCCGGGACTCTTCCGGATTGGCTTCGTGAAGAGTTTCTCGCACGGAACTACTCTGGCAACAGACCGAGAGACCCTTGCACGCCTCCGAAAGGCCGTCGCCCCGTTCATAATGCGAAGGCGCAAGGAGGAGGTGGCCACGGATCTGCCGCCCAAAACAGAACAGGTCCTGATGTGCTCACTGCACGATGCACAACGCGAACAATACGAACACCTGCGCGACTACTACCGGAAGGAGTTCTCCGCCACATCGGGCACTTCCACGGTAAACATGCTCGCCGCCCTGCTGAGGCTGCGGCAGGCCGCATGCCACCCCGCACTCGTCAACGAAAGCTTCTCCGAAACGGAGAGCGCAAAGGTCACCCTGCTCCATTCAATGCTCGAGGAACTCATCCAGAGCGGACACAAGGCACTCGTCTTCTCACAGTTCACAGCTTTCCTTAATCTCATCGAAAAAGACCTCGATGACGCCGGATGGAACTACTGCCACCTGGACGGCGAAACGAAAAACAGGTGGGAGGTGGTCAAGGAATTCCAGGACAATCCAGACAAGAAGGTTTTCCTAATCAGCCTGAAAGCCGGAGGTGTCGGACTCAACCTGACTGCCGCAGACTATGTGTTCATAATGGATCCATGGTGGAATCCTGCCGCCGAAGCACAGGCAGTCGACAGAACATATAGAATCGGACAGCAAAGGCCCGTCTTCGCATATAGGATTATCGCGGAGGGAACCGTCGAGGAAAAAGTGCTCCAAATGCAGACGCAGAAAAGACGCATCGCAAACACACTCCTCGATTCCTCTACGGCAATTCCCGCAGAAATCACCCAGGAGGAACTGCGCTCACTGCTCGAAAATATGTGACAAAACCGCCACCGCACCACATTCGACCAGACATTTTACGGAAGGACATGCAGCATTGAACGGCATAAAAAAACTATTACTTCCTTATTACCAATATGTTATACAATAACTTCAATATTTCCGCTATTCTATTATCCTCTATGCCCATCTCCTGTTTTCCGCAACGGAATACACATTTATCCTTGTGGCATAACGGGCTCATACCCCCTCGGAAAGCATCCTCCGGGGGAATATTTCGTTTCATGCCGTGGGTTTTCGGCAGTGCCTGATTGGAGCACTCAACCCACGGCCATTATCCTGCCACCGCTGCGCATTTCGCCTCCGATTCTTGAGTGCCTACCCTCCTCTTGAGGGCCATGGTGCTACAGGAAGAACGGCAGATCGTCCTGGTGGAACTTTCGTGGGGACTCCGGCTTCGGGGATTCAGGCTTCGGGGATTCCGGCTTCGGGGATTCCGGCTTCGGGGATTCAGGCTTCGGGGATTCAGGCTTCGGGGATTCAGGCTTCGGGGATTCAGGCTTCGGAGATTCAGGCTTCGGGGGTCTGGTCTTTGTAGCTGCCTTTTTGGGGGACGAGGCCTTCTTATCCGGTTTTGGCGGCGGAGTCTGCGGTGGCTCCGTCGAGGTGGCTGTAACCACCTCCCTGGGTGGCTCCGTCACTTCGATATGTTCGATAGGCGCGGGAGCGACAGGTTCCGCCGCGGGGGGCGGTTCCGGCTGTGGAGGCGTCTCCTGCCGGCCTGTGTCATTCATGTCGTCCTGTGGCGTCTCCTCCTCCGCGTCGGGTGATTCGGGTGGCTGCGGCTTGTCGGTTCCCCTGTTGACGACATTGATTTTCACGACGGGGTAGTGTGTCAGCTTGAATCCCCTCGCCTCCCGTCCGCGCAGCGGCAATGATTCGAAATCCACTTTGACATCATTGTATGCGCGGCGTCGATTTGCGGCGAGTTCCAGCGAGAGGACCACGCCCGAATTAGTGTAGAGCGCTTCGATGACGCATCCCTCCGGCACGACGTGGTATTCCTTCGAGAGGATGTACTGTCCAATCTGGAAGCGTTTGGCGAACCATGTTCCCTCCTTCTTGTTTCGATAGAGGATTGAGAAGACCTGGTCCTTGTCGTAGACGAAGAGGTATTTTGCCTGTCCGACGTATGTCTTGCTTTCAATCGGGATGATCTGGCAGGTGCCGTCAGTGCGCAGCAGCATCAGCCTGTCGAACTCCGTGCAGACGAGCGGCTCCGCGTCCTTGCTGGAGGACTTGACGCCTGTTCCGACAAAGTAGTTCACCTTGTCGTGGTACACCTTCACGTTGCGTCGTGCGATCTCCTTTCTGTCCACATCGTCGATTCCCGTGATTTCGGTGCGTCTTGGATAGAGGCTTCCGTACCTGTCCAGGAGTCCCTGGACATACGAGATGGCGTACTCCACCTGGTGTGCGAGATTGTACTCAGTCGTCTCGCGTCTTTTCGCCACCGCATCCACGTCCTCCTGGTTCTTATTGAGGTCGAAGAGTGAAATCCTCCGGATTGGGATTTGGAGGAGTCGTGTGACATCCTCGTCGGAGACATCCCGCTGGAGCATATCCCTGAAGGGTTCCAGTCCTGTGCGTACGGTCTCCTGAATCTTCGGAAGGCTCGTGCACTTTTCGATGCGCTTGTAGATTCTGTTCTCGATGAAGATTCGTTCCAGGGAGAGACGTTGCAGCGCCTCCTTCTCCTCAGCAAGCTCCAGCTCCAGCTCCGCCTTGAAAATCTCCTGCAGCCGCTGGACATTGCGGCGCAGCACCTGTGTGACAGTCATCTCGACGGGGCGGTTGTCCTGGATGACGAGCAGGCTTGAATGGAGGACCTTCTGGCAGTCCGTGTATGCGTAGAGTTCCTGGATTGTCTCCTCTGCGTAGATTCCGCGCTGGAGGGTGATTTCGATATTGACCTCTTCGGCGGTGTAGTCGTTGATGGCGGCTTTGTTGGAGCCGAGGTTGATGTTTGCCCCATTCGATGGACTCGATGAGGGAGTCCGTCGTGGACCCCGCCGGGATTTCCCGGATGACCACCTTCTTATCGCCGTCGGCCTCTATCTTCGCCCTCACGCGTATATCCCCGAGTCCGTCCGCATACCCTGACACATCCATGAGTCCGCCCGTCGGGAAATCAGGATAGACATGGAAAGGCTCGTCCTTGAGGATTGCGATTTCCGCCTTCAGCAGTTCATTGAAGTTATGCGGGAAGACATGCGTCACCATGCCTGGCACGATTCCGTCGGTGCCCATCATCAGCAACGCTGGCACCTTTGCGGGAAGCACCACTGGCTCCTTGTTGCGGCCGTCGTATGAATCCACATACTCCGTGACGGCGGGATTGAAAAGCACCTCCTTCCCGAACTTGCTGAGGCGGCACTCGATGTAACGGCCGGCGGCCGCGGGGTCGCCTGTAAGGATATTTCCGAAATTTCCCTGGCGGTCGATGAAATAATCCTTGTTCGCCAACACCACCAGCGCATCGTAGATGGACGCGTCACCGTGTGGATGGTACTTCATCGCATCCCCGACGACTCCGCTGACCTTGTGCATGCGGCCGTCGTCAAGGGTATGGAGCGTATGCAGAATGCGGCGCTGGACGGGCTTGAGCCCGTCGTCCACGTCGGGAATCGCGCGTTCCTTCACGACATAGGACGTGTAGACCATGAAGTTGTACTCCATGAGCTCCCTGAGCGCATCCGCATCAGAGGGCTCCTCTGGAGGCACAACATCGACCCCGTCCTCCGAATCGGAGACGGGCTCCATGAGGTCATCGGTCTCGGAGGAGAGTTCCTTCTCCTCGTCGCCGTCAACAATCCTGTCTTCAGTGTCGTCTGACATTAGTGGTGTGAGAAGACGCGTTCAGGCGCGTGGAAGAGTGCCACGCCGAGTTCATTGGCGCGCTTGATGACATCGGCGTCCTTGATGGAACCCGCCGGGGCGATGATTGCGGTGACGCCTGCCTTTGCGGCGACCTCGACTGCATCGTAGAACGGGAAGAAGCCATCGGAGGCCATCACGGAGTCCTGGATGGTCTCGCGGCCTGCGTACTTATGGAACTTGTCGATGGCCTTCTCAACTGCGCCGACGCGGTCCTGCTCGCCGGTTCCGACGCAGAGTGTGCCGCCATTCTTGACGATGACGACGCCATTGGAGCGCACGGAGATGTTGATATACCACGCGGCAAGGAGGTCGTCCTTCTGGGAGTCGGTGGCGGCGACCGTGCTCTCGACATGCCCCAGCGTCTTGCTGTCGGCGGCGGCGGGCTTGAGGTCTTCCACGGAGCGCATGTTGGTCAGCAGCGGGTCCGCCACGACGACCGTCCCGTCGGCCAGCACCTTCATCGTGCGGTATCCGACCGTGTCGTCGCCTACGAATTTCGGCAGCTTGTCAATGTCCCCGCACTGGAGGATGCGGATCTGCTTGTTGAGGGTGACCTCGGGATTGCAGAAGAATTCGATTGCCTCGTCGGTGTATCCCGGGGCGACCACGCATTCCACGAATGTGCTCATGATTTCGGCGGCGGTATCCTTGTCCACATTGCGGTTGAATGCGATGACCGAGCCGAAGGCCGCCCTCGGGTCGCAGTCGCGGGCCTTCACATAGACCTCCTTGAGAGTCTCGTCACCGACTGCGACGGCGGCGCCGCAGGGATTCACATGCTTCATGCAGGCGCATGCGGGGCGGTCGAAGTACTTGACGATGTTCAGCGAGTAGCTGATGTCCTCGAGATTTGTCTGGGAGAGTCCGCTCTTGCCGGTCTTGAGCACCTTCATGTCTCCAATCACGGTGTCGACCGCATTCGCCGGCTTGTAGTATGCGGCGCTCTGGTGGGGATTTGTTCCGTAGCGCAGATCATCGACCTTCACGTATGGAATGCCGAGGAAGTCCGTGGATTCGGGGAAGTCGCCCTTGTTCTGGGTGAGATAGCTCTTGCGGTTGATTGAGGCGTCAGACATGGTCGTGAAATTGGCGGAGTTGTTGTTTTGCGTGGATTGACTTGGGAAGATGCCTTTGGGTTCAGCCGATGTGCCGGGGCGAGGGGTCCGCATTGTCGAATTGAAGGCTTGCCAGGCGGTTGTAGATGCCGCCCTGGGCGCGAAGCTCGCTGTCGGTGCCCCGTTCCACGACGCGCCCATCCTCCATCACGAGGATGCAGTCGGCGTCCCTGACCGTTGAGAGGCGGTGTGCGATTGCGAGGACCGTCCTGTCCTTCATGACATTGTTGAGTGCGTCCTGGACAAGCTTTTCGGTGACCGTGTCCAATGCGCTTGTCGCCTCGTCCAGGATGAGGATTGGAGGATTGCGCAGGATTGCCCGTGCGATTGCGATCCGCTGTTTCTGTCCTCCGGAGAGCAGGTCTCCCCGTTCACCGACCTTGCGTGCGAATCCATCCGGGTTCTCCTCGATGAACTCGAGGGCATTCGCCTGGCGCGCGGCCTCCACAACCTCCTCGTGGGTCGCGTCCGGACGGCCGTAGCGGATGTTCTCCTCGATGGAGGTATTGAAGAGGAAAGTATCCTGGGAGACGATTCCGACGAGATTCCTGAAGTCCGTCACGTCCAGCTCCCGCAGGTCCACCCCGTCGATGGTGACACGGCCAGCGGTCGGGTCGTAGAACCTTGCCAGCAGATATGCGAGGGTGGACTTTCCGCTGCCCGTCTGTCCCACGAGCGCCACCATCTCGCCCTTGCGTATCGTGAAGTCGATCCCCTGCAAAATCTCCATACCGTCACTGGTATAGCGGAAGGAGACGGAGTCGAACCTGATCTCCTTGTCGAAGCTTGAAATCCTGCGGGGATTGTCGGGGACTGGCAGGGAGCTGTCCAAATCCAGCACCTCGAAGAACCTCTCGGCGGCGGCGGCGCCCTTCTGAAGCCCCGCATTCACCTTGACGATGTCCTTGATTGGCTTGTACATGCTCTGGGCGGCAAAGGCCATGCCACTCAGGACGCCGATTGTCAGGCCGTTCAGATAGCACATCCAGACGAAGATTCCGACCATTATCATCGCCGCAATCTGAAGCATCGGGTGGACGGCCACGTCCGCGCGGATTGCCCGGCAGAGCGACTTGAAGTACTTTTCGTTCACCTGGTTGAAGGACTCCTTCTCACGCTCCTCCTGCCTGAAGGCCCGAATGACGCGTATGCCGGAGTAGCTCTCCTGCATCTTGTCGGTCACGGCGGCGACGCCCTCCAGGACGCGGTGCTGGTAGCGCTTGATGAGGCGGCACACCCAGTAGAGCGGGAACATCACGAAGCCCATCAGGAGAACCATCACGGCAAAGGACCAGGAAAGACGGGCCTCGATGACGGCGCCCACAAGGAAAAAACCAGCCGCGAGAATCTGTATGGGGGCGACAACCAAATCCGGAAAATTGCCGGAGATGACGGACTCGACCGCGTTTATGTCGTTGGTGCAACGGCTGATAAGGCTGCCGACACCCACGTCCTCGCGGGAATAGAAGGACTGGGACTGGTCGAGAAGATGGTTGTAGAGAGACCTGCGCATGTCCGTGACAACACGGGCGCCAAGCCACTTGAGACAGTAGCGGTTGCCGAGAATCGCCAACGCCTGGATGATGAAGAAGGCGACCAGCCCCACCAGGAGCAGTATAACCATACTGCGCGTGAAATGGACGCCGTCCCCCTTGTCAACCTCGGGCAACCCGAACTTCCGAAGCCAGGTGTTCGCCTGGTCGACATACTTCTGGATTTTGGAGGACTGCTTGTCGGCCCTGGCGGGCGGAGGGAGTTCCTGGCTAGACGTAACTTCCTCTGTATCAACAAGTTGCGTAGATACATCAACAACAGCTGCCTCCACGGGGGGCGTCTCCCCCGGACGGGTTTCCACGACCTCCGCCGCCTTTGGCCCCTTCGCCACGCGCCCACTTTCGAATCCGCTGGCGACCATTCCCACCTGCTTGCAGAGCGTCAGCAGCGCGCCGCCCTCCACCAATGCGAAGAAGACGCCGATGGTCAGGTATATCCAGTGCCTGATGGCATACTGCCGCATGAGCCGCACGTAGATGCCAAGCAGGCTTCCACGCGGCTTCTGGGGCAGCGTGGGAGTCCCTTTGCGGTGTTTTCTACGTTTCTTGCCCATCGTCTATGGCCCGTGCGCAAGCCTATTCTCCGAGGAGTTCCTTGACAGTTGCGGCGACCTCCTCCTTCTGCGCGGTCGTCAATTCGGGGAAGATTGGCAGCGCCAGGGTTTCGGCCGCCGCCCTTTCGCTCTCCGGGAAGTCGCCCCTCTTGTATCCAAGGGATTCGAAGCATTCCTGGAGATGAAGCGGAATCGGATAGTAGACCGCGCTTCCGATGCCTCTGGACTTGAGCCCGTTCCAGACGGCGTCACGGCGGCCGCCGGATATCCGGATGACATACTGGTTGAAGACATGGCGCGTGGCATACCCGGCCACCTGGGGGACTGTGATGCCCTCGACCCCTGCGAAGAGTTCGTTGTAGTCGGCGGCGTTCTTCTGGCGTGCCGCCGTCCATGAGTCAAGGTGCGGAAGCTTCACGAGAAGCACCGCCGCCTGAAGCGCATCCAGGCGGAAGTTGCTGCCAATCAGGTGATGGTGGTATTGCGGGGCCATGCCGTGGTTGCGCAGAATCCCGAGGGTCTTCGCCTTGGCCTCGTCAGTGCAGACCACCATGCCGCCGTCGCCAAAGCACCCCAGGTTCTTGCTTGGGAAGAAGGAAAGCGCGCCATAGTCGCCAATCGACGCCACGCGGCGACCCTTGTACTCGGCGCCGATTGCCTGGCATGCATCCTCGATGACGACAAGCCCGTGGCGCCGCGCAATCTCCATCAGGGGATCCATGTCGGCGCTCTGCCCGTAGAGGTGCACGGGGATGATCGCCTTCGTCCTGGGGGTGATCTTCTCCTCAATCCTGGTGACGTCGATGTTGTAGGTCGCAGGGTCGATGTCGACAAAGACAGGCGTGGCGCCATACCGGCAGACCGCCCCGGCCGTCGCGAAGAAGGTATACGGGGTCGTGATGACCTCGTCTCCCGGAGCGATCTTTTCGGCCATCAGGGCAATCTGGAGCGCGTCGGACCCTGAGGAAACGCCGCACCCGAAACCGCCGCCGCAATACTTTGCTATTTCCTGTTCAAGCCTCTCCACATTCGGTCCGAGGATGAACTGCTGGCTTGCGCAAAGCTCGTGAAGGCACGGAATCAACTCAGACTCAATCGAGGAGTACTGCAACTTCAAATCCAAAAGCGGAATCATCGTTCTGATTTGCGTTGAAAGTGGGTTGGACGAAACGGACTCAGTGTTCCGCGGGAGGGAACGCGGCCGGCCTCACATCGTGGATGCGAAGCTGCGGGACCTCGCAGTCGTTGAATCGGTTGATGTGCGGGGAATAGACGATGTCCCACGGGGGCGGGGGGAAGTCGTCGGGCATCCTTGAGAAGGCGATGAACTGCATCCTGCCGCCCTGGGAGTCCCTGAGGACGCCACGGGTGTGGGTGCGCCCCGCCGGGAAACGGCGCTCGGGAGTGACGTTGCGGGTGATGAAGATCGGCTCTGTGTTGCCGTGGCCAAAGGGCTCCAGCTCGCGAAGCTCCTGGAAGAAGACGTCGTCCATCTCGGAGAAGGCGACCTCGCCGCAAATCGAAAGGGTCGGCTGCATCGACTCGATGCTCAGAACCCTCTGGACCGCCGCGTCAAATTCGTCGCAGAATCTCTCGAGATTCTCCTCCTCGAGGGAAAGCCCGGCCGCCATGGCGTGGCCGCCAAAGCGTATGAGGGTGTCCTTGCATTCGTCAAGCACCTGGACAAGATTGAGGGTTCTCAGCGAGCGGGCGCTGCCGGTGAACTGGCCGGATGGGTCCCGGGTGAGAACCACGCTGGGACGATGATAGCGGCGGGTCAGACGGCTTGCGACGATTCCGACCACGCCCTGGTGCCAGGAGTCGCTCCATACGACGATTGAGCGCGCCACGTCCAACCCGCGGGGAGTCTCGACACGGTAGCGTTCCGCAATCTGCTCCTCCGCCTCGGTGACGACCTGCTCCTCTATCGTCTGGCGTTCACGGTTCCACTGGTCCAGAATGACCGCAAGCTCCTTCGCGTGCTCCACATCCCGCGCCTCCAGCAACTTGAGTGAATCGGTGGGGTCCCCCATGCGGCCGGCCGCATTGATTCTCGGGGCGAGGCGGTATGTGATGTCGCTTGTCGCAAGGACGTCGCCCACATTCGCGATGTCGCAGAGTTCGTGGACTCCCGGGCGTGTCTGCATTGAAAGCACCTCGAGCCCCTGCCGGACCAGGATGCGGTTTTCGTTGAGCAGCGGCACGATGTCCGCCACGGTTCCCAGCGCCACCAGGTCAAGCACGGCATGGAGGTCCGTCTCCTCGCCGCCAATCTGGTTCTCGATGCCGTATTTCAGGAAGGCGGACGCCACCTTGTAGGCGACTCCGACCCCCGCCAGATCCTCTGTTTCGGGGGGGGCGCCGGGCAGTTTCGGGTCGACGACCACCATCCACTCCTCGGAGCTGGTGTTTGCGGGAAGCCCCAGACCCACGGAGCCCACGCCGGAAAGCCCGTCGTGCAACGGGGTCGGCCCCGGGGTGTGGTGGTCGGTGATGATAAGGTCGAGGTTGATTGCACGCGCCGCGTCAACTGCGTCATAGCTGGTGATGCCGCAGTCTACGGTCACCAACAGGTCGCAGTGCCCCTTCGCGTTCTTGTTGATGGAGTCCGCGGTCAAGCCATACCCGTCGTCTATCCTGTGGGGAAGATAGCAGCTGACAATCGCGCCGTTTTCCCGCAGGACCCACGCAAGCAGCGCGGTGGCGGTGATTCCGTCGGTGTCGTAGTCGCCATGGATCATAATCCTCTGGCTCTTCTGGATGGCCTCCCAGAGGCGCTTCGCGGCGGCCTTCGTCCCCGGAAGCAAATACGGGTCGCCCAGATTCTCCATGTCCGGATGGAGGAAGCTCTGGACTGTCTCCGGAGTGACGCCCCGGGCGGCAAGCACAAGCCCTATGGGACGGGAAACGGACGCCTCGTCCATAAGCTTGCTCACCATCTCCTGGTCAGGCTTGTAAAACTCCCAAACTCGATTTTCCTGTTCGTGCGGTCGTGTGTTTGATTCCATTGTCTTTCTATTCCTATATTAAAGCATTCAGGACTACTATACGCCCGATTTGGCGGAATTCAAGGTGAAAGCCCATCCCCGCCCCCGCGAAAAACCGCGCCATGCCGCCATGGGGCGCCTGGGTTCCATGGGGGCGATGGGGGGGCTTCGGCGGCTCTTTCGCCGCGACATTGGCCGTCTCCCGCACGGTGCGTATCCATAAAGGCATTATACTAACCGACTTGTCCGCAATATTTGACGCGGAGGAATTCCAAAGCAAAGAAGCAGAGCCATGCCAATCACTGAAATACTCGAGCAGAACGCCCTGAAATACGGGGACGACATCGCGCTGGTGGAGATCAATCCCCAGGAAATGGAAAAACGCCATGCATCCTGGAAGGAGTATTCGCTGATCGAGGCCAGTTCCGTTGATTCGTTCCGTTCGGAGATGACCTGGAAGCAGTTTGACGAGAAGGCGAACCGCCTCGCAAACTTCCTCCTGACGCGCCGTCTCCCAAGGGGCGCGAAGGTCGGAATCCTCCTCATGAACTGCCTGGAGTGGCTCCCAATCTACTTCGGCATCCTCAAGAGCGGATGCATGGCCGTCCCCCTGAACTTCAGATACACCCCCGAGGAAATCAGATACTGCCTCGACCTGGCGGATGTGGACCTGTTGCTCTTCGGACCTGAATTCACGGGGCGAATCGAGGCAATCTACGACCATCTCCCAAGAAAGACAACCCTCCTCTATGTCGGAGGAGACTGCCCGACATTCGCCGAGCCATACTACAGCCTCGTCGCCAGATGCTCCACAGAGGCGCCTGGAATCCCGCTGACCGACGAGGATGACGCGGCAATCTACTTCTCCAGCGGCACCACGGGGTTCCCCAAGGCAATCGTCCACCCCCACAAGAGCCTTGTCCACGCAGCACTGGTTGAACAGAACCACCACCACCAGACGAAGGATGACATTTTCCTCTGCATTCCTCCCCTCTACCACACCGGCGCAAAGATGCACTGGTTCGGCAGCCTTCTGGTCGGCGGCAAGGCAGTCCTCCTAAAGGGTGTCAAGCCGGAGTGGATCATCCGCACCGTCTCCAACGAGAGATGCACGATTGTGTGGCTGCTTGTCCCCTGGGCGCAGGACATACTGGACGCCATCGAGCGCGGCGAAATCGAGCTTAGCAACTACCATCTCGACCAGTGGCGCCTGATGCATATCGGCGCACAGCCAGTCCCCCCAAGCCTCATCAAGCGCTGGAAGAAGTACTTCCCGGATCACGAATACGACACAAACTACGGCCTCAGCGAATCAATCGGGCCAGGCGCAGTCCATCTCGGCATCGAAAACATCGACCACGTGGGTGCAATCGGAATCCCAGGATACGGATGGCAGGCGAAAATCGTCGACGAAAACCACGAAACCGTCAGGAAAGGCGAAGTGGGCGAGCTGGCACTCAAGGGCGACGGCGTCATGAGATGCTACTACAAGGATGAAAAGGCCACCAGGGAGACCCTCCAGGGCGGCTGGCTCTTCACGGGGGACATGGCGAAGGAGTCGGAAGACGGCTTCATCTACCTCGTAGACCGCAAGAAGGATGTCATCATCACCGGAGGCGAGAATCTCTACCCCGTCCAGATCGAGGACTTCCTGCGCAAGAACGACGCAATCAAGGACGTCGCGGTGATTGGTCTCCCGGACCAGCGCCTTGGCGAAATCGCCGCCGCAGTCATTGAGGTGAAGCCAGGCGCCGCCCTGACCGAGGACGAGGTGAACGAGTTCTGCCGCGCCCTGCCCCGCTACCAGCGCCCGCGCAAGGTGATCTTCGCCGAGGTTCCCAGGAATCCCACTGGAAAGATTGAGAAGCCGAAGCTCCGCAAGATGTATGGCGTCGAGCAGCTCGTCGCGCAGCAAAACGAAATCAAGGCATAGCCAATCATTCCGCAGGGAGGCGCGCATGAACTTCCACCGGCAGATTCTCATCCATCGCCAGACTGGCGACAGGTCGGGGTACATCCCGCCCTGCGGAGAGGCGACCTACGATTTCGAGGTCGAAAAACCCTTCGAGGGACCGGCCACGCACCGCATCAGGCTCATCGGCGAAACGGACTATTTCTGGCGGCTTCGGGCTGAGTGCGGCGCACCATACGCCATCTCAATGGCAATCGACGACGCACTCGTCAAGGACGACACCTGCGGCGAGGCATACGCCCTCGAAGTGCCGTGCCACGGAGACCTGCACCCAAGAAACGCATACGCCAAACTCCATAGGGACGAGCTGCACCCAGGCGAAACCACCACCCTCGCCATCCCGTTCAAGTCAAGGGAACTCGTATGCGAGGACTATGCGTCGCTCAGACTGGAGGTATACCGGCAAAAGGAGGGACGGCATCCGGATGACGCATTCGACGAACCGGACCTGGTCGTAGAACTCCCATTCCCCGAAGGCACCCACGACTGGACACTGCTCTCCCAGGAGTTCACCATGCCCAGTGACGCCGCGTGCGCAATCGTCCGCATCGGCGCGCGAAACTGCACCGGCGCCCTGTGGACAGGCAGCCCCAGGCTCGCCCCGAAGGGCGCGGAAAACCCACTGCCGCTTCTGGCACCTGCCCAGGCACGATTCCCGTCACTCAACTACCTCGGGGAAAACCTCTCGCGGCGAGACTGGCTCGAATGCAAAATCTCCATCGACGGACGGGAAGTCTTCAAGGGTGAAAAGTATTCCTGCATCGTCCGGAGGCCAGAGTACACCTTCGATGCTGGCGTGCTCGCGCCAGGACGCCATACGCTGAAGATCCAGCTGCTCAACGACTACCCCTCCGCCGTGGGGTTTGTCCTGCAGGGCATTGACCTGCTTCACCTGGGAAACCACGACTTCGAGGTAATCGGCGCACCGGAGTGCGTCTCCGAAGGCGACTCCTTCGCCGCACTCGTCCGCACCACTGTCGACAATCTTACTGTCGTTGCAAACGGAGTCCAGCACAGATTCGGCAAGGCTGGCCTCCACGCGCTTGAGCTGCCCCCGCTCACACGGAAGCTCGAGCAAATTACCTTTGCATCGGAGACCCATTCCGATTCCATCACGGTGGAGATGACCCCGAAGGGCGAATCCCCCGTCTTCCTCGGCACAGGCGATGACGTGTATATCCCGCCTGCACTCCCGGAGCTGGAGTGGTTCCTGGAATGGTATGTCGCAAACCACATCGGCAACTACATCTGCTTCAGACACTCGTACCGCTGGGGAGGAGGCAGAAGCCTCGACCCGACACCCTGGCAGAAGATCATCCCGCTCCTCAACGACCTCGGACTCCACTATACGCTCATGGTCGACGGACGGGAGGTCCCGGGCATGGCGACCACGCCTACTCCGGACCTGGTCGAAGGACCACTCTATCTCGGACAGAGGGCGCACGAAAACGACGGGTCTTTCTGCTACTGGGGAAACAAGATCTGGGGAAGCGGCGAACTCCAGGAACCATACGCGGACATCCTCTCCAGGGGAGTCACCCCGGGAGGAATCCAGCCACATATCCGACCGACACGCGATGGCGCGGAGGCATGGTGGTTCTTCAATCCACGAAAGGCACGGGACATGAAGGAGGCCGCCGAGTATTTCATCGAGAACCTCAAGACCGCCCGAGGAGCCTCCACACGCCACTCCGGACCGTCGACGCTCTTCAGATACTTCTTCCAGGCAGGATACGACACACTCCTCGCAGAACAGATGTATGGTCCCGAGCCACTGGTTCTTGCAGCGCTCAGGGGAGCGTCACGGGCATACGGAAGAAGCGACTTCGGAACTCATCTGGCACTCCAGTGGAATTCCAGTCCACTCGATTCAAGCGAACATGCAGACAGGTACTTCCTGTCCCTCGCCACCAGCTACATGAACGGCGCCACCGAAATCAATACGGAGGAAGGACTCTACCGAATGGAAAGCGAATACGCAGACTATGACCGATTCAGCCATGCCTGCGCAATCCACCAGGAGGCACATCATAGATTCAGGAAATTCCTGGAACACAACCCGAGAAATGGACGCCTCGTCACACCCGTCGCAATCATACAGGGACGCTACGACGGATGGAGGTGCTTCGGGCGGGCCAATGTCTGGAGCAACGAAGGCGAACAATGGCGCTTCGGTCCCGCGGAGGAGTCCTTCGACCTGCTCAGGGTCTTCTATCCACGCTGCAAACTCGATCAGATTTATGTCCAGAAGTGCCCCGCCGCCCCACAGGGATGGTATAGCGGAACGCCACTGGGATACCCAGACCTGCTCCCATGGGAGGGAGACTGGAGCAAATACCCCGTCGTCGCAATGCTCGGATGGCACTCCTTCGAAAACGAAGATGCAGATAAGATGGCCAGATATGTCGAGGATGGAGGCACTCTCCTCCTTACACGGCGACATCTGAGCAAATCCCTGAAACACGATGCACCACCCCTGTACGAAACTACGCCAACTCTGGAAAGGCTCCTGGGAGAGGACTGGATGGACGCAGACGGAGTCGTCACCAGGAATGTCGGCAAGGGAAAGGTCGTCTTCTTCGCGTCAGATAAATACCCCGCAGAATCCCCCATCCGAAACGACTATGAGGACACACTCAGAAGACTCGCAACGGACGCCACGCAAAAGGAGGCATGCGACAAGGGATGGATTCTAGCAAATGATGACGTGGAGTTCGCAGCATACGACCTCCAGGACGGCTCAAGAGTCTTCTATCTCATGAATATCCGGTGGTGGGATGGAAAAACCTCCACCGTCACCCTCCAACACGGCAACACTTCGAAAAATATCAGCGTCGACTTTGGAGGGATAGTGGTAAGTAGAGAGTAGGGAGAAGAGGGGAGAAGGTAGTGCATGGATGGCGCGCGTGGGCGCGCCCGCACGGCAATTCTGCCGTGCGTCCCTGTGGGAATCTTTTCCCTGTACTCTACCCGCGCGGCAACTCTGCCGTGCGGGCGACCTTATATGAACCTTTCCTCTTGACTCTACACGCACGGCAACTCTGCCGTGCTCAACGGAAGCACACTGCAAGGTAGAGAGTAGGGAGAAGAGGGGAGAAGGTAGTGCATGGATGGCGCGCGTGGGCGCGCCCGCACGGCAATTCTGCCGTGCGTCCCTGTGGGAATCTTTTCCCTGTACTCTACCCGCGCGGCAACTCTGCCGTGGTCGACGGAAGCACACTGCAAGGTAGGGAGGAGGGAGAAGAAGGTAGAAGGTAGTGCGTGGATGGCGCGCGTGGGCGCGCCCGCACGGCAATTCTGCCGTGCGCCCCTGTGTGAAACCCCTCCATGGACTCTACACGCACGGCAACTATGCCGTGCTCGATGGACGCCCACTGCATAGTGGCCACGCACTGCTTTCTACCCTCTTCTCCCTATTCCCTACCTTCAACATTCTTCTCCCTGTTCTCTACTTTGGACGCCCACTGCATAGTGGGCACGCACTACTTTCTAATTTCTTCTCCCTGTTCTCTTTTTTCACCAAAAAAGCCCCATTGCGGATTGTCGTCCGCAATGGGGCTTTTGGTGAAAAAAGGTTCGCGCCGCGCTGCTTTCACGCGCTCTTGAACGCACTATCATCGCC
>URJM01000003.1 GCA_900548225.1 uncultured bacterium | reverse complement strand
TCTTCCTGCCGTTTTCGTCCACCACCGGGCTCTCCACGGTGATCTTCCTGTATCCGAAGTCGTCGTTCTCCATCACCCTGGCGCGGCAGACGATTCTGCGTCCATTCTCCAGCGTCTCCTGGTAGTCCTTCGTGGCATACTCCCCGTATGCGTGGACGATTAGCGCGCGGCATGCGTCAGTGATGTCGTTCCTCTTGTTTCCGATGGGCTTTCGGCGTGGCTCGTAGCACTGGCTTGCGTCGACGAGCAGCACCCTTCCCCGGTGTAGTTCCGGCTTGTTCTTGGTCACAATCCACACGTATGTGGCGATGCCGGTGTTGTAGAAGCTGTCGTTTGGCAGTTGCACGATTGCGTCCAGCCAGTCGTTTTCGATGAGATACCGCCGGATTTCGGAGGGTCCGGAGCCTGCGTCCCCCGTGAAGAGCGATGAGCCGTTCTGGATGATAGCCATCCTGCCCGTGCCCTCCCTGAGCTTTGCCACGCCGTTGAGGAGGAAGAGCATCTGTCCGTCGCTTTTGGAGGGCAGCCCTGCGCCGAAGCGTCCCCGGGCGCCCCTGCGTGCCTCCGCCTCCACCGCCTGTGCCTCCCGCTTCCAGTCGATGCCGAAGGGTGGATTCGAGATGATGAAGTCGAATGCATATCCGTCAAACTGGTCGTTGTTCAGGGTGTCTCCGAACTTCATGTTGTCGGGATTTCCGCCCCGGATGAGCATGTCCGCCTTGGCGATTCCGTATGTGAAGGGATTGAGTTCCTGCCCGAAGGTGGTTGTCTCCATCTCGGCGTCAAGCTGGTGGAGGCGTTCCTCCATGCATGTCAGCATCTGGCTCGTCCCCATCGTCATATCGTAGATAGTCTTGGCGTCCCCGCCGTCATTGCCGGTCACGAGCAGATCGCACATGGCGTAGATGATGTCGCGGCTGGTGAAGTGCGCCCCCGCCTCCTCGTCATAGCTCTCGGAAAACCTCTGGACGAGATTTTCGAAGACATACCCCATGTCCACGGCTGTCACCTTCCGGGGGCTCATGTCCGCCTTTTCGGAGCAGAAGTCTACGATGACCTGGTAGAGGAGGTTCGAGTCGGCCATGCGCTTTATCTGTTCGCCGAAGCCCATCTGCGCCAGGATGTCCTGCACATTGTCGGAGAAGCCGTTGATGAATGCCCGGAAGTTGTCCTCGATGTTCTCCGCGTCCGCCCGCAGTGTCTCGAATGTGAATGGGCTGGTGTTGTAGAAGGCGTATCCGGATGCCTCGCGCAGGAAGCCGTCCTTGACGGCAAGATGCCGCACCGCCTCGTATTTGTCCAAAACCGCCTGGCGGGTGGGCAGCAGGCAGTCGTGAAAACGCTTCACAACTGTCATCGGAAGAATCACCAGCCCATACTCATGGGGCTTGTATGCGCCAAACAGGGAGTTGGCTACATTCCAGATGACTGACGCCTTCTCCTGGATGTTGCGGCCTACGGAATGAATCGGATTCTCTATGGACATGGAAAGTAGGGAATAGGGAGAAGAGGGGAGAGGGTAGTGCGTGGACACTTTGCAGTGGGCTTCCGTCAGAGTAGGGAATAGGGAGAAGAACCACGAATGGACACGAATGGACACTAAAAAGACAAAACAGTCATAACCACGAAATACACGAAACACACGAAATATGGAAATTCAGTGATACCGTCTCATGAAAAAATGATATTCGTGTCCATTCGTGTCCATTCGTGGTTCAAAATTGTTTTTCGTGTGTTTCGTGTGTTTCGTGGTTCAAAATTGTTTTTCGTGTGTTTCGTGCTTTTCGTGGTTTCCTTCCTCCCACCTCAGGCGACGCGCGGCGGAATCGCCGCGCGGGCGCGCCCAAGCGCGCCAACCACGCACTACTTTCTTCTCTCTCCTCCCTACTCTCTACTCAATCACAACTATCGGTTTATCGTCGGTTTCCGGGTAGACATTGAAGGATGTGATCCTTCCGTCCTTCCAGGTTGCATCAACCGTGAAGCCTCCCCTTGCCCTGAGGCCGTGGAACTCTCCATCCTTCCAGGCCTTTGGAAGTGCCGGCAGCAGATGTATGACACCTGCGTGTGACTGCATGAGCATCTCCGCAATGCCCGCCGTGCCGCCGAAATTTCCGTCGATTTGGAACGGGGGATGAGTATCCCAGAGATTCGGGAGCGTCCCGATCTTCAGGAGATTTTCGAGGATGAGATGTGCGTGTTCCCCATCCATGACCCGTGCCCAGCAATTGAGCCTGTGAGCCATCGCCCATCCCGTCGACTCGTCGCCCCGTTCGGTCAGCGACACCTTTGCGGCCGCCAGCCATTCGGGAGTCTTTTCCGTGATGATCGATCCTGGCATCAGCCCCACAAGCTGCGAGAGATGCCGGTGCTTATACTCGCCCATTTCGCCGTATTTATGCTCCTCGCGGTACTCCTTGACCTGTCCCGAATCGCCTACGATGACGGGCTCCAGGCGTGGGAGGACCTCTGCGACGCGCCTCAGGAAGTCGTCCTCGGGGAGTCCCAGCGCCCTGGCGGCCTTGAGCGTATCGTTGAAAGTCTCGTATGTCATCTGCTGGTCGAAGGCGCACCCGGTCGTCCAGATATACGGATGCATCCTCCAGCCGTGGACAGGCGTCTCGAAGGTCACGTTTTCATCCATCTGCTCCGGGGACGCGGAGGGGTCGATGAGCCATGCGCCATCCTTCTCCACCAGGCAGTTCATCAGATACTCCGACATTCCCCTGAGGCTGGGATAGACCTTTTCGAGGACTTCGGGGCTTCTTGTAAAGTCGTAGTATTCCCAGAAGAGCTTTGCCGTGAGGCCCCCTGTCCCCGGCCCCGAGTGGCCATCCTTGTCCACGGGGCCGCCTTCGATGGTATACGGCCATGCGCCTGTTCCGATAATCCATCCTGCGGCATCGGTCTCCCTTTCCGGATGCAGCCGTTTGACCGACTCCCTGGCGTGGCGTTGTGCAAGCGGCAGATAGGCGTAGTGGTAGTCTGCGTATGACTCGAAGAGTGGCGCGAGATTCGTCGTGAAGACTGGCCAGTAGTTCATCTGCACGTTGATATTATGCCAATATCCTGCCGTCCATGGACTTACATCATAGACATTCCATATTCCCTGGAGATTTGCGGGGAGCGTTCCCTTTCTTGACGAGCAGATAAGCAGATACCTTCCGAACTGGAAATAGAGCTCTTCCAGATACCGCGAGGGAATTCCCTTGCGCAGATCCTCGATCAGCTGTTTTGTCTCCACATCCGGCTGGAACACCCCTCCGAGGTCTATTGACGCCCTGTTGAAGAGTGCGTGGTAGTCGGCCAGATGTCGTTCCTTGAGGGCGTCGTAGCCCTGTGCCATTGCGTCCGCCAGGGTCTTTTCCACAGTCTCGTGCGGCATTGGATATGGCGCGAGCTTCTTCTTCGGGTCGGGTTCCAGGAAGACCCTCGACTCCAGCCTGTAGTTTGTTGCGCAGGTGAAGTAGATTACGACCTCGGTGGCGTCGTGGAACTGGATGCCGTCGGGGGTGCAGGCGACCGTGCCGCCGACCGTCTGCCAGCGGAGCTGCCCCTCGTAGTGGATTTCATAGAACTCCATCTTTCCTGTGAGGAGAATCCTGTCCGGGAGGCATTCCACCTTGCCTGACTTCCCATGCCCGTCCCCGACTTTCGACCCGAAGTCCTTGACGAATGGGATTTCCGCGAAGAGCTTGAAGGAGAGGGCGTTTGGCTTGTCGGAGGTGAGCCTCAGGACGGCCACCCTGTCGGGATAGGAAGTGAAGAGCTCCCGGTGGAAGCGCGCCCCGTCCACGGTGTATTCCACCGACGCGACGGCGTCGTTGAGGGAGAGGTCCCTGCGGTATCGGGAGTATTCCTTCTGGCCGTCGAAGTCGAGGAAGAACTCGCAGAAGTTGTTCAGTCCCTCGGGGGAGGGATTTGCGAGGGAATTCTCCGTAATCTGGATGCGCTCCGTGGGGACGCCGCCGAAAATCTTCGCGCCAAACCAGCCGCACCCCAGGGGGAGGGCCCACTTCTCCCAGCCGCGCTCCTTGTTCGCACCGCCGTTGATTAAGTCAAGCAACTTGCCGCCAGGACGCTTGATGACGTCGGGACGGGTGCGGGGTTCGCTCTGGGGGGATGGCTTGAAGTACTGGAGCAGGTAGGATTTCATGGGCGTGGTTGGATTCTGCGAAAATGCAGGTGAAAACGACACAAGGAATAATATGGCAAGTGCGAGGTGTTTCATTGACGGCGCGACGGGGGAAGTGCCACCGATTCCCGCTTGAAGAGCTTGTAGGCGATTTTCTGCTGGAGCTGGACCTTCAGGCCGTTGGCCAGCTTCTCAAGGGTCTCGAAGGCGCACAACGCCATGGTCTCAAAGTCCTGCTCAAGGGCGGTAAGGGGAGGATCGAGGAACTCCGAGACGCCACGGTACTCCCAGGCCACCAGCGAAAGGTCCTCGGGGACGCGCCTGCCAAGGGTGCGAAGACAATGCAGGGTCTGTATCGACATGGTCTCGCTGGGTATGATTATCGCAGTCACGCCGGACTTCAACAGGGTGTCTATCGCACCAAGGGGCTCGCTCGCGTATGACACGACAAATGCACTGCCGGAAAGACCGTGGGACGCCATCCCCTCCAGGAAGGTCTCCTTGCGAAATCTGCTGCAGAAGTTGTCCTCGCCCCAAAGCAACAACCCGATCCTGCGGTGGTTGTAGCCCACGAGATGCTCTATCGCACGGGGAACCGATGACTTCTCGTCAGAGTATACCGACGGAATCCCCGTCACGGGATTGCCGCTGTCGTTGATGCAGACCAGGGGCGAATTGCTGATGCGTCGCCACTTCAAGGACAAGTCCTGGCGTATGTCCATGCTCAGGACGCCAAGGAAGTCGTGGTCGGACACCATGGAGAGGTCGTCGCACCCCACCATCTCAAGGCCATAGCCACGGCGCAGAGCCTCGCAACGGATGGCGGACAGGACGCGCAGGTCGTAGCAGCCCATGTCCCCGAGGATGTCCGACATGACAAGCAGAACGTTCCGGCTGCCACGGCGGAAGAAGAAGTCGTGGGAACGCAATAGCTCCTGGATGCGCCGACGGGTCGCCTCCGATATCCTCCCGCGGTTGTTCAAGACACGCGATACGGTGGATATCGACACGCCCGCCTCGGCGGCAATGGTGGCTAGGCTGGTCTCTAACTTGGGACGCATGGGAGACAGGGGAATGGAATGCAGAAGGAGACCCCGCCCGCGACGCCGCAAAGCGGAGATTGCACGCCGCAGTTGACGGCAGGAAAAAGGACCCTCCTTTTCTCCAGAATATACCCATTGTTGCAATATTTTTGTATTCTTTTGCGCAACTTTTCCGCAGGTTTGTCTTGGGTGTTCCAGTGAAAAACTGGAATGTGGCGCATAGTAATTCCTGCGGAGTCTTGAGACCCTCCGGCGTGGAGCCTGTGCTTCCGTGTGTTTTCCTGTCCTACAAATTCATCAACACGAATTAATCTGTCCATGAAGAAGCTGAGAATTGGTGTATTGGGTGGTGGTGCGATAGCCCGCGCCTCCCACATTCCTGGGTATGCCGCGAACGAGAACTGCGAGCTGACTGCGATAGCGGACATACTTCCGTCGTCCTTGGCTGGCGTCAGGGAGAAGTGGCACTTTGAGCATGAGTATTCCGACTGTTCGGAGCTTCTTCAGAAGGAGCGTCCCGACCTGGTTTCGATTTGTCTTCCGAACAAGTATCATGCCCGTTATGCGATTGAGGCGATGGAGTGCGGGTGTGACGTCATCCTTGAGAAGCCCGTTGCGGTATCCATGGAGGAGGCGGAGGCCATCAAGGCCGCCCAGCAGCGCACAGGCCGCCGTCTGGCAGTCTGTTTCTCCCATCGTTTCAACCCGTTGGCGATTGCCGCCCGTGATGCGGTTTTGGCCGGCAAGATCGGGGAGCCCTACATGATTCACGTCCGTTTCGCCCACACCGGCCCATATCCCGGCTGGGCGAAGACCGACTGGTTCTACAATCCCGAGATGGCCGGCGGCGGCGCGGTCCTGGACATGGGAATCCACGCCATCGACCTGGCGCATTGGTTCATCGGCGACATAAAGGCGGTCACCGGCTTCTCGGAGACTCTCCGCAAGAAGATCGAGGTCGAGGACAATACTGTCGCGGCATTCAAGTTCGACAGGCCGGCCATGGGCTATATCGAGTGCGGGTGGACGAGTGTCGCCGGCTTCTATGGCCTTGAAATCATGGGCGACAAGGGGGCCGTCCTGGCGAACTATGCGGAGGAGAAGACGATTCTGACCCAGGGCGGCTTCACTCCCGACGGCAAGTTCGAGACCAGGAGCGAGGTCATCGGCACCCTGACCGTCGCTGCATGGGAGAACCAGATGGCGAAGTTGATCGAGGCGGAGTTGAAGGAAGAACCCTTCCCCACCAGCATCGACGACGGCATCAAGGCGCTCAAGGTGGCTCTGGCAATCTACGATTCCGCAAGGACCGGCCGCACCATCGAACTCTAATCACAGGGAGACCCACGGGATGAAAAGAAAAATCGCCTTCATCGACTACAGCATTGACGAATGGCACGCGAACCACGCCCCCGGCATAATCGCAAAGTCCAGCCTCGCCGATGAGTTCGAAATCGCCGGAGCCTGGGAAAAGACCCCGGGGCCAACCCCCCTGAACAAGTGGTGCGCCGAAAGGAATGTCAGGCCATACGATAATCTCGACAAGCTGATTGAGGAGTGCGACGGACTCTATATCCTCGCACCGTCAAACCCCGAGGCACACGAGGAAATCGCATACGGAGCCCTCGCATCCGGAAAGCCCGTCTTCATCGACAAGCCCCTCGCCCTCGAGGAGGCCGCCGCTGAACGGATGTTCGCACGGGCAGAAGCACACAACACCCCGATGTTCTCATGCTCCTCGCTAAGGTACGGCACGGAAATCCAGGAGGTCAAGGGAACGTTCCCAATCGAATATGTCTCGGTGTTCGGAGACGGACATGTCTTCTGGGAGGAGGCAATCCACCCCCTCGAAATGATTGTCACACTCATGGGGACAAATATCACCAGCCTGATGCATACACGCTCAGGAGAGGCACACCACATCGTCTTCAGATTCGATGACGGACGAGTCGCGGACATGACGATGCACTCGACTCTGTGGCCATACTCCTTCTGCGCCTGCGGCCCGGAGGTCTACAAGGCTGTCCCGCAGGTGACGGACTACTTCGAAAACCAGGTCGAGGTCATCCTCAAGTTCTTCAAGGACCGAATCGTCCCCATCCCCCCAAAGGAAACCGTTGACATCGTCAGAATCCTCAGGGTGATAATCGAAAGCGAAGCAAGACTCAACGAATGGGTTAAAGTGCGATAAGTAGAGAATAGGGAGAAGAAGGTAGAAAGCAGTGCGTGGCTGGTGCGCTTGAGCGCGCCCGCACGGCAATTGTGCCGTGCGTTGCCTGAGGTGGGAGGAAGGAAACCACGAAAAACACGAAAAACACGAAAGGGCAGATAATAGAACCACGAATGCACACGAATGGACCACGAATGTCTTTTTTCATGAGGCGGTGTCACTGGATTTCCATATTTCGTGTTTTTCGTGGTTATGACTGTTTTGTCTTTTTAGTGTCCATTCGTGTCCATTCGTGGTTCTTCTCCCTTCTCACTACTTGACGGAAGCCCACTGCATAGTGACCACGCACTACTTTCTACCTTCTTCTCCCTACTTTCTATTTTCGTTTTTTTTCCTATAATAACGATTAGGAAACGCCCTGTTGCGCGTATTTCGTGTTTTTCGTGGTTCATCCCCTCCTCATTGTACGCACGGCGATTCTGCCGTGCGGGCGCGCCCAAGCGCGCCAGCCACGCACTACCTTCTACCTTCTTCTCCCTTCTCACTACTTGACGGACGCCCACTGCATAGTGACCACGCACTACTTTCTACCTTCTCCTCCCTATTCTCTACTTTGGACGCCCACTGCAAAGTGACCACGCACTACTTTCTACCTTCTCCTCCCTATTCTCTACTTTGACAAAAACAAACAACCCCAGGAGAGATTCGCCAATGAAGAAAACATTCACCCTTATCGAGTTGCTTGTTGTGATTGCAATCATCGCAATTCTTGCATCCATGTTGTTGCCTGCCCTGTCGAAGGCGCGTGAGAAGGCGCGTGCCATCAGCTGCACCAACAACCTGAAGCAAGTCCAGCTGGGCAACATCCTCTACGGCAACGACTACGACGACTACCTGCCGCCAAACGTCTTCCACATCCAGAACCAGAGCGTCAATTTCTTCGGCGCCATCATTGAAGACCCGAACACCTACTTCTGGTTCTCCCTGAATCCACTCATTCCCGGCACCCCGATGACAGGCTCCCAGTGGTGTGAAAAGGATCCCGCCGCCGCCTTTGGGGCAACCGGCCCCGGCACAGGCGCCGACAAGAGTTCCTGGCACAAGGTCCTGCTATGCCCGTCCGCACCAACCAGCCAGCGTGTGACGGGAAATATCGCCTACCAGGCAAACATGGGCGCAAGCTACTGCAAGAAGTACCTCGACGGAACCCCCTGGGGAGACTGGGGACAGGTCGGAGAACACCTGGCCTCCACCTGGAGGCGGATCTCCGCAATCAAGTACCCCTCCATCTTCGTCCACGTCCTGGACGGCACGGCCTGCAACCAGCTGGGCACGGACAACCTGACGGGGGTCGTTGCATTCCCACCGTCGATGCATCGTGACCTGGAAACCAGGAGCCGCTACTTCCGCCACGGTGACATGTGCAACTTCGCCTTTGGCGATGGCCATGTCGCAGCCGTCAACAAGAACAAGGTGATAATCGGCTACAACTACTCCATGCCACTCTACACGGACTTCTACTGGTATCCGGGCGCCGACTGCTACGGCGGCGAAAAGGACCGCTAGCCCTAGAACACACCCGGTTCCACAAAAAAAGGACTGCCGCCACCCGCGGCAGTCCTTTTTTGAAAGCCGGATTCCCCTGGAGGGCGGTTCCTGGACCACGAAGCACACGGATTGCCGTAGAACGCGCTTTCCAGGAAATCAGTGAACCTGCCCCCTGAAAAAGAGTGCATTTCTGTCCACTTGTGTCCATTTCTATCCATTCGCCATTCTATTGACCGCCCTGATAGGGAAGATAGCATTCTGAAGTGTCGCATTAGCCACCCGAAGACCTGCCCGCCAACCGCATGAAAAACCTCCTGACGATCCTCCTGCTCTCCTGCACCCTGCCGCTCCTTGCCCAGGAATGGACATTTGATAACACCCGTTCCGATTGGACTGACAGCAGCATGCTGACCGTGGCCGAAACCCCCGATGGACTGGAAATCACCAGCACGGCTCTCCACCCCAATCTCCACGCCCCCCAGGTGGATTTCGCGCCAGAAGGGAAGAACTTCCTGGTCGTCGAATATGAGGCGACGGCGCCGGAGACGCCTATCGGCGGGGGATTCGCATTCTTCGGAACCAGTGACGACCCGACGCTGGACGAGGAGAAGAAATTCTATCTGCCACAGCTCATTGTCGACGGAAAACCCCATAGGATGGTGGTGGATTTGCAGGGAAAGGCACGGGCGAATGCCTTCGCAATCTGGTCGAATGCAACCGCAATCACCACCCTGCGACTGGATTTCGAGCCACAGCCGGGGACAACCATGCTCGTCAGGTCAATCCAATTCCTGAAATTGGATGAAGACAAGGCGCTTGCAGAACTGCACCCCGAGGAGTTCGCCAAGGGAATTCCATTGAGGATGCCCGTGGACATGCCGAATGCAGGGGACAGGAAGCCGGAGGCCGCCGTCCCCGGAGTCAATGCATTCTTCTCCCCAATGGTCTCCCCCGACCCCTCCTTCTACTACGTCGGGCCATGCCACCTGCGGAAACGATTCCATCTGGATGGAAAGCCCTCGCAGGCACTCTGGCAAAGCATCTGCGATGACGAAATCGAGGTGGCCTGGCTGAATGGCCACAAACTGGAAAGAAGGTGGAGCGACCTATGGAGGAACCCCGATGTCTTCGATGTCCCCCCGGGATTTTTCGTCGAAGGAGAGAATCTGCTGGCCATCCGTTACCAGAACACCGGAGACATCGGCGGCCTGATGATGGATCTCCAGATTGCCAGGGAAGACGGGCAGATCCAAGTCGTCACCCCGGAGGACTCCCGGAGCCTGGCAGGGGAGGCGCCCGACGGCTGGGAACGGAGGGACTTCGACGACGGCGCCTGGGCAAAGGCCGCCACACGCCCCGGTCCACCTGCCGCACCCTGGACAAGCCTCCGCCCCGCGTACAGGAGCCTCAAGGGCAAGGACGGCGCGCCGGTGCGCGTCAAGGTGGTCGCCAACGACATCCTCTCCATGGATGTCCTCTTCATGGAGCCGGAGGACGGGTTCACGCCAAATGAACGCTTCTACGCCCATTTTTGCAGCCCCAGCGGACAGGTTCTGAAGGCATTCGAGGGGACTGCAGGCGAATTGCAGGGCACCACCACCGAGGATGGCATCCTCTTCCGCTTCAAGGCCTTCGAAAGCGATTACTACGGGACTCCCGCACACTTCCAATGGGTGTTCGGAATGACCGACAGACGCCAGCTCCTGGGAATGACGAAAGTGGACGTGGTGACGGAGGAGCGTGCCATGGAGGGGGAGCCCGCCGTGTCCAAGGTGGCGCAGACCCCGCGGGGACCCATCCCGATGCTGAACGGAAAACCCTTCTTCTTCAACATCCTCACGGCATGCACCTCCACTATGGACAACCACTACTTCGTGACAGGCATGGAGGGGGCGGACTCCCCGTTCAACGTGGTGGCGGCCCGGCTCGGCGGCATGACAAACCTGTGGTGGGTCGGACCAGACCAGTACGACTTCACAGAGGTCGACCGCACGCTGAATTCAATCCTCCAACACTACCCTGACAGCATGCTGGGACTCTATGTCTGGTGCCAGCCCGGAGGATGGTACGGAAGAATGTATCCCGATAGAATGTCGCACATGGAGGACGGCAGCATCTACGGATACTACGTCTCGGCTATCGATTTCGCAAATGCGGAATACCGCGCAGACGCCGCACGCGCGCTGACCGCGCTGATGAATCACCTGGAGACTTTCTTCGGACCAAAGACCTTCATCTACAATCTCATGGGAGGAATCTCCTGCGAATGGCAGGGATGGGCGTCCCACTCCGACCAATACGCGGACTTCAGCCAGGGGGGAACACGGGAATTCCTGGAATACGCCGCACAAAATGGCGTGAATGCAACCGCCGTGCCGGGACGACAGGAACGGGAGGCAACCGTCGACGGCATTTTCCGAAACCCCGCCAGGGACGAAATCGCAATCCTATATGACAGGTACTACAGCGAATCCATCGCGGAATGCGTGGAGATCCTCGCCGCCGCCGCAAAGAAGGCATGCGGGCGGAACAAGCTGGTGGGATGCTACTACGGATATCTGATGGAATACGCCAACCTGGGACACTGCGTCAACGGCGGCGGACACAACGCCCTCCAAAGGCTGCTGGATTGCCCCGACTTGGATTACTTCCTCTCGCCACAAAGCTACGGCATCCGAAGCCTGGGGGCGCCAAATGCGGACATGAAACCGTACGGCGCAATCTTCAACGCAGGAAAGTTCTCCATGATGGAGGACGACACGCGCACGCACCTGACCTTCAAGACCGACTTCGAACAGACTCTGAACATGGAGTGCACCCTGAATGTCCTGAAGAGGAATGTCGGAATGTCACTGGCACACGCAACTCCATTGAACCAGCTGCCGCTGGTTGGAGGCAACGAACTGGACGACCCGGCAATCCGGCAATTGTTCACAAGGTCGCTGCAGGCAGGACAGTATCTCATGGAAAACGGCTCCTCACCATCCGCGGAAGTCGCCGCTGTGATTGACGAGGATGCCATCCGGTATTTCGGGGCAACCACCTCCGCCGTGGCGGTGAAGGACCGGAGCCGGTATATGTACTCCCATGACGGAGCCCTGCGCACCCAGCCACGCTATGTCCAGCGCATCTCGGGAGACCTGCTCTACTACCAGAGAATCCCGCTGGCACAGTTCGGAGCCCCCGTGGATGTGGTTCTGCTGGAGGACATCCTGAGATGCCCCGCCAAATACAAGATGGTAATCTTCCTGAACGCCGTCAAGGACAAGCCGGAACTCCGGCAGGCAATCCAGGCACTGCGGGACAATGGCGCGAAAATGGTCTTCACATACGGCACGGGATTCCTGGACGACCAGGGAATCTCCACGAAAACACTCTCCGAAAACGTGGGAATGGAGATGGCGGAGGCAGGAGAAGGCTCCCTCAAAATCCTCTTCGACAGGGAGAAGGATCAGGAGGCAGGACAACCATACACGGTCAAAACACGATTCAAGGTGGTGGACAAGGAGGCTACACCGCTGGCAAGGTATGAATCCACGGGGGAGGTGGCCGTCGCCGAAAAGGATGGAGCATACTTCTACGGAACCACCGACCTGGACAGGGAGTTCCTGCGACATGTCGCACAAAACGCAGGAGTCCATGTCTTCATTGACGGGGACGACAATCTCTATGCCAGCCGGGATGTGGTCAGCATCCACGCCAACCACGCAGGACGAAAAACCATCAGGCTGCCGCAAATATGCGATGTGGTGGATGTCTTTTCGGGAGAGGTGGTGGCAAGGGAGACCAACTCCTTCGAAATCACTATGGATGCCTTCGAAACACGGGTCTTCCTGACCGGAAATGCGGAAAAAATATTAGGTAGAGAGTAGGGAGGAGAAAGCAGTGCGTGGATGGCGCGCTTGGGCGCGCCCGCACGGCGATTCCGCCGTGCGTCCCTGTGTGTAAATCCCACTCTACCCTCTACTGCACGGCGATTCCGCCGTGCGTCCCTGTGTGTAAATCCCACTCTACCCTCTACCGCGCGGCGATTCCGCCGCGCTCAACGGTCGCCCACTGCAAAGTGTCCACGCACTACTTTCTACCTTCTTCTCCCTATTCTCTACTTTTATTCCATCCATGCGAAGACGGAGCGTCGATATGCCGCGTATGCCCGTGAGACTCCGATCTTGTCGAGGTAGTCGTCGAGGTTAGTCCGTGGTCCGGCGAGTGGTCTTGCCTCGTCGTTTTCGGGTTGTGGTTCCAGTTCGCACAGCGAATAGCTTGACGTTCTTTCGACGGGCAGATATTCGACCCATTCCACTGGGACGAGGTGGAATTGTCCGTCTCCTCCCCAGCATTCCACATATTCCACCCTGTCGATGCCCCTGAATCCGTATGCTGTGACATCGATGGTGCTTGTATTTCCCTTTCTCGCCCTTTTTCTTGTCTTGAGGATGCATCTGGTGATGCAGTCCGGGTGTTTGAACCTTTTGTCCCCGAAGTAGTTAGCCATGCTTTCATGTTCCCAGAAGCACGATTCTTCGCCAGGTGTATATCCGTAGATAGTCTTTGCGGTGCGGTGTTGTTGATAGAGTGGGATGCAGAGGAGTGGTGCCAGCGAGAAGAAGACCTGCCTGAAATACTCCTCGTTGCGTGAGATGAAGAAGGCGCGGCACGCCTCCAGGTCGTATGTGGCGTAGTTGACTGGGTTTGTATCCAGCGAGAATCCCTGGAGATGATTTGGAATCACAAGATTAAGGAGATTTTCCTTGATGAAAGTGAAGTCATCCCCGTATCCGACCGTCTGGTCCTTCAGCAGCTCCACCGTCTGTTGCATGGCCAGTGGCGTATAGAGCAGCCGGAACTGGATTTCGTCGTTTCGGTCCGTCGAGTGGAAGAGCACCTCGAAGTCGTGGTTGCTCATGAGGGTATACTGGGATTCGTCGAGGAGATTTTCCGAGAACTTCTTGAGTTTTTTCAGTGCGTGCCTTTTTCTCATGCCCGAGAACCACCCGTCTCCGTCATTTGCGAGTCCGGTTGGCTTTCTGCTGAAGCAGAGATTAGGCGCGGCGTCGTTTCCGTAGATGAGGAACGACCGTTTTGAGTATTCCGGTGCGGGTGCGGTGTAGTGTGCTACGAGGGTTTCGCTTCTTGTCACCTCGTGGGATTTTCCCTCCGAGTCGGTGTAGGTCTCCGTCCAGTGGATTGTGAGATATCCCGTGTAGACCTTGTCCTCCCATGTCTGGACCAGTTCCTCTCCGAAGGCGAATGGATTTCCGACGATATCCCCGCTTTGCGAGAAGAGGATGGAGCGGTCGTCGCCGTGGTAGCTTCGGCTCCATCCGAAGTGTCCTTCCAGTTCATTGAGTCTTCCGGAGGTGAAATACGGGTCGATGTTCAGGATGGGGCATACCTTTTTAATGAGCCTGGCCGTCACATCCCAGTCGAACCGCTGGTTAAGGGGTTCCATTTGCTCCCATGCGGCCTCTTTTGCCTCGTGGAGCTCATTTTCCAGCCTCTGAGTGCGTTCCACCGCGCGGCGTCTGGCGGGCAAGACCCAGCTCACCAGCAGGAGGATTGCGACGACTGCGCCTCCGAAGCCGCCGAATGTATAGAGGCCCCGGGTGCCGTCGTCGTAGACCTCCATGGCGTCCGCCACAAGCCCGAGGCCCGAGAGCACTCCGACGATGATCAATATCACCATCAGCGTGACAATCGTCGTCATGCATCCCTGGTGGCTCTTTGCGGAATTGAGCTCCGCTTCGAGCCTGTTGATTTCCCTGACCCGGGCCGCATTCTCCGCGGCGTCGACATTCGCCGCCGACTCAAGGCGCTGGAACTCCTCCTCTGCAGCCAGCCTGAAGGCATCCTTGTATGTGTCGCGGTAGCTCGATACTGGATTGTAGATTTCCTCGGGCATGGCGTGGATGTCTTGTGGTCAGGCTGCGGAGGGGAGTCTCCTGTTGTTTGCGGGGTTTCCTTAGAAGAAGACCTGGCGTGCCTGCGCCTTGGTCTCCGCGCTTGCGGTGAACGGGATTCGGGTGGTGTATCCGGCGCGTGCGGCGACGATCTGCCTGGTGGGCCACTCGAAGAGGGAGCTGTTCCACTGTGCGACGGTGTCGTTGTAGAGCGTCCTTGCCGCAGTGATTTCCCTCTGGAGGTAGTTGTTCTGCTGCATTGCGTCGGCCAGCGCCTGATGCGCCTTCAGTTCGGGGTAGTTCTCCACATTTGGGAAGATAGACCTGAAGGAGCGGTCGAGGTTGTTGGAGAGTTCGTTTCTCTGTTCGTCGGTGATATTCGGGTTGATGCCGCCGCGGTATGCCGCCACGGTCTTCATCACATCCTTGTCGAGGTCGATTGCCTTGTTGACGATGCCGACGACATTCTGGAGGATGATGACGCGCTGTTCGAGGTAGTTGTCAATCTGGGACGCATCCGCCTGGAGTTTCTGCTGGAGGCGCTGGAAGTAGTTTCTTGCGCCGATCTTCATGAGGAGGAAGATGAGCCCCGGGAGGATTCCGCAGACCCAGAGGAGGATTTCGAAGATGGTCGAGCCAGTGCCGACCGTCACGGGAATCTGCTTTTCGATCACATTGATGTCGCGTCCTGCGGCATTGACTGGACCAGTCAATTCGTCGAGTTCGTTTGCCATGTCGGTTCTCCTGTTGACTATGTTCGGGTTGGGTTTATGGATGGAGGCTGTGTGAAGCTGTGTGTCGGGATGGGGTGCGGGCGCCGCGCCTGGCTATCGTGCAAGCTCGCCGTAGAGTGCGTTTTCAGTGGCGCGTGTAATCCTGAAGGGAAGAATCTCCCCTGGAAGGATGTCGGGGGACGGGGCGAAGAGAATCATCTTGTTGGTGTCGCTGCGGCCGCACCAGCGCCGGGGGTTGCGGGGGCTGACACCCTCCACCAGGACCTCCTCCGTCGAACCAATCAGCGCGGCATTCGCCTTGCTGACATGCTCCTTCAGGGTTCCAAGCAGAATCTGGTTGCGCTCGCACTTGACCTCCTCGGGGACATCGTCCGCCAGGGTCTTGGCGGCCTGGGTGCCCTCCCGCTGGGAGTATCGGAAGATATACGCCATGTCGTATCCGACCTCCTTCATGAGGGCATTCGTCATCTCGAATTCCTCGTCGGTCTCGGAACAGAAGCCCACGATGATGTCGGTGGAAAAGGTCGCATTGGGAAGGCGTTCCCGAATCGCCGCAATCCTGTCAAGATACTCGGCGGCAGTGTAGTTCCTGTGCATCAGCTTGAGGATGCGGTCGCTGCCGCTCTGCACTGGCACGTGGAAGGACTTGCAGACCTTCGGAAGGTCGGAGACGGCTTCGACAAACCGGCGGTTCATGAAGCGCACGTGTGGCGAGGTGAAGCGAATGCGCTCAATCCCGTCCACGCCCTGCAATGCCTCCAGCAAGTCGGCAAAGCCCGAGAATTCCGGGGTGTAGGTGCCGGCGGCGCGGGCCTCCGATACCCCGTAGGCGGTGATGTTCTGCCCAAGCAGCAAAATCTCCTTCGTGCCACCGTCGGCAAGCATCTTGACCTCCTCCACTATGTCGGAGATGGGACGGGACTTCTCGCGGCCACGGCAGTACGGAACAATGCAGTAGGTGCAGTACTGGTCGCATCCACGCATCACGGAAACCTGCGCCAGAAGATTGCCGCAACGGTGCCCGTCAAGCTCCTTGAAGACGCCCGGCCCCATCTCGGTGGCACATCTGCGCCCACGCTTCGCAAGGCACTCCGCGACAATCCCAGGTATGTTCTGGAGCTGGTCGGTCCCCGCTACAAAGTCCAGGTGCGGAAGCTTCTCAAGAAGGACGCCCCCCAGACGCTGGGCCATGCACCCAATGATGCCTATGACCAGGTCGGGACGGTCACGCTTCAGACGCTTCATCAGGCCAACTTTGCCTATCACCTTGCGTTCGGCCTGGTCGCGGACGCTGCAGGTGTTGAAAATGAGGATGTCGGCCGTGGATTCGTCTTCGGATTCCAGATATCCATTCATCTCCAGAAGGCATGCCAGGGCCTCGGAGTCCCTGGCGTTCATCTGGCAGCCGTATGTTTTGATATGAAAGGTGGTGGGCATGGATTCAATAAGTTGCAGTCAAGGCACTTTGTATAACATAATGCGAGTAGAGAGTAGGGAGGAGAGGGTAGAAAGTAGTGCGTGGTCACTATGCAGTGGGCTTCCGTTGAGCGCGGCGGAATCGCCGCGCGGTAGAGGGTAGAGTGGGTTTTACACACAGGGACGCACGGCGGAATCGCCGTGCGGGCGCGCCCAAGCGCGCCAACCACGCACTACCTTCTCCTCCCTCCTCTCTACTCTCTACTTGCCCCATTCGTGTGCATTCGTGGTTCAAAAATGTTTTTCGTGTTTTTCGTGTGTTTCGTGGTTTCCTTTCTTCCACCTCAGGCGACGCACGGCGGAATCGCCGCGCGGGCGCGCCCAAGCGCGCCAACCACGCACTACCTTCTCCTCCCTCCTCTCTACTCTCTACTTGCCCCATTCGTGTGCATTCGTGGTTCAAAAATGTTTTTCGTGTTTTTCGTGTGTTTCGTGGTTTCCTTTCTTCCACCTCAGGCGACGCACGGCGGAATCGCCGCGCGGGCGCGCCCAAGCGCGCCAACCACGCACTACCTTCTACCCTCTCCTCCCTCCTCCCTACCTTATATTATTCATAGTCGCCGCCGTCGCGGCGTAAATCGGCACATGAAGCATAGGAGCACGACAATCAAGACTGACATTCCACGAACCAAGCACGCCTTCGATCCACCGGACTCACTCTCCTCGGTCGGATTGACCATTCCCCACCATATACGCATAACGGACGAGGAACACCCCTTCAAGCTGGAGTGCGGAGCCGTCCTGCCCCAGGTGGATGTGGAATACGAGACATACGGGGAATTGTCGGAGGGGCGTGACAATGTTATACTGATTTGTCATGCTTTGTCAGGAGATGCCCATGTTGCCGGATGGGATTCCACTGCACAGAACCATCCTGAGAGGAAGTGGCGCCTTACCCATCCCGGGTGGTGGGATGCGGTGATAGGTCCTGGCAAGCCGATAGACACCAACCGTTTTTACGTTGTCTGCGCGAATGTCCTTGGCAGTTGCTACGGGACCACAGGTCCCTCGTCGATAGATCCTGCCACTGGCAAGCCCTACGGCCTCACCTTTCCGATGGTGACTGTTGGCGACTGGGTGGTGATGGAGAAGATGCTTCTTGACCGTCTTGGGATCAGCCATCTTTTTGCTGTCATCGGCGGGTCTCTTGGCGGCCAGCAGGCCCTGGAGTGGGCCTTGCGCTATCCCCGCATGATGGGCAAGTGCATTGTCATGGCGGCGGGCTCCCGCCTTTCCGCCCAGGGTCTTGGCTTCAACGCGGTGGCTCGAAGCGCAATCATGCGGGACATGAACTTCGCGGACGGGGACTACTTCGGCAAGGAGAAACGCCCCGACATCGGGCTTGCGGTGGCACGGATGCTTGCCCACATCACCTACCTTTCGGGAAAGGGGATGGACTACAAATTCGGACGGCGGCGCCTTGATCGCCTGGATCCCTCGAAGGGCTTCAAGACCGAATTTTCGGTTGAGAGCTACCTCGACCACCAGAGCAAATCCTTTGTCGAGCGTTTCGACCCCGACAGCTATCTCTACATCACCCGGGCGATGGACTACTACGACGCGGCGGTCCAGTGGGGCGGCGGGGACTTGCGTGCCGCATGCCGACGCCTCCATGCCGAGCTGATGGTCGTCTCCTTCTCGTCAGACTGGCTCTACCCGCCCGCCTCCGCAAAGGAGTTCGTGAACGCATTCCTCGCGGAACGGAAATTTGTCACATACGTCGAAATACAGACCGATTCGGGACATGATGCGTTCTTGGTTGACACTGAGCCCGTGGGGCGTCTGCTGAGGGCGTATTTGCTTGCACCCGGCATCAACAGACGCAGTGGAGCGATTTCATGACAGAGGAAAAGAGCCAACAGAGAAGCGTCTGGATTGTCGCGGGGGAGACCTCCGGCGACGGGTATGGCGCCAGCCTCGCGCGGGAACTCCATCGCCTTGCTCCGGAGCTGACGGTCAGGGGCATGGGAGGACCGCAGATGCGGGCGGCCGGCGTAGAGACCTTCGTGGACTCGACGGAGCTGGGAATCATCGGCTTCTGGGAGTGCCTGAAACATCTCTTCTTCTTCATGGGACTGCTGAGGCGCATGACGAAGCGGGCGGCCGAGGAACGTCCCGAGACGGTCGTCCTGATTGACTATCCCGGATTCAACCTGCAGCTGGCGAAACGCCTCCACAAGCTTGGCATCCGAGTGGTCTGGTATGTGAGCCCCCAGGTCTGGGCATGGAAGACCGGACGAATCTGGAAGCTGGCAAGGTATTGCAGCGAAATGCTCTGCATCTTCCCATTCGAGCCAAGGTGCTACGAGCCGACCACGCTGAAGGCACGCTTCGTGGGACACCCGCTCTTCGAAATCCTGCGCCCATACATGGAGACTCCCGCGGACCGGGACGAAAACCTGGTGTTGCTGCTGCCAGGCTCACGGCGCCAGGAGCTCCATCGACTGATGCCGGAGTTTGTGGGCGCGGCAGTCGACCTGCATCGCCGCAATCCGTCGCTGCGCTTCCACTTCGCACTGCCCCGGCAGGCGATTCTCGAGTATGCCCGGCAGCTTTTGTCGGAGATGGCGCTTCCCGAGGACGCCCCCGAGTTCACCTGGTCCTGCGGGGACACCCGCGAGATGATGCGGAAGGGAAGCTGCGCGATTGCGGCAAGCGGCACCGTGACCGTGGAGGCGGCCATGCTCGGGCTGCCCGTGGTCGTCGCATACAAGATCAGCCCCTTCTCCTGGTGGGTCGGAAAACGCCTCATCAAGATCGACACGATCACAATCGCAAATCTCGTCTGCGGGCGCACGGTCTTCGAGGAGGTCCTCCAGGAAAGGTGCACTGGCGAAAACCTCGCCGACGCACTGGCGAAAATCCTCCCTGGCGGCGAACGCCGGGAGGCCGTGCTGCAAGGCATGGATGAATTCACAAGGCTTCTAGGCGCGGCAGGCGCGGTCTCGGAGAATGTCGCCCGCATCGTGGCACAGAAGTAAATCACTTTCAAGGAAGAGGATATAGGATTTCAGATGGCTATCGGGGTTACGGTTCTTGCTAGTGGAAGCAACGGCAACTGCATCGCCGTCCACGCCGACGGAAATACGGTGCTGGTCGACTGCGGGGTAAGCCTCCGGATGCTCCGCGCACGGATGGCCGAAACCGGCATCCCCGAAGCATCCGTCCGCGCAATCCTTGTCACACACCGGCATGACGACCATATCAAGGGCGTGGACAAGGCGGCGGCACGCTTCGGTGTCCCGGTCTTTACGCATTATGAGGCCGCCCAGAAGATGGAGGAGGTCTTCAAGAAGCCGGTTACAACGACCATCCTCGATGTGGGGGCGGAGTTCCCGCTGTCAGGATTCACGGTGACTTCGTTCCCCGTGGAACACGACGCGGAGACGGTGGGGTTCGTCCTCACGAAGGAGTCGTCGAAGGTCGGCATCGCCACCGACATGGGACGCGCCACGCAGGCGGTGGAGTTCAATCTCCGCGACTCCAGCACTCTCGTCCTCGAAAGCAATTATGACATGGATATGCTCGCGATGTCAAATCGCACATGGATGCTTAAACAACGCATCTGCAACGGAAAGGGACATCTCTCGAATATCCAGAACTCCGCACTGCTGCCAAGACTGCTCACCGTCAATACGAAAAACCTCATCCTCGCACATATCAGCCACGACTGCAACCAATACAAAATCGCGATGGATACGGCAAAAAAGACTCTGACGGATATGAGACGACAGGATGTATTCCTGGATTGCGGACGACGAGAGGGGTCAATCCCGACGGTGTGGTGCTGATACGCCCACCCACGAAAACACCGCTACGCCTCACGGGCAAGCAATTCCCGCAAGGCGTCCTTCGAGGCTTTCTCTATCGCCTGGACAAGACACCTCCGCAATTCCGGACGGCCCTGGCATAGCTCGTAGGTGGTCGTGATCCGCTCCATGCACTGGTGAACCTGGGAGGGAAGCTTCTTCCAGCTGCTGACAAGGTCGTCCATGGGATCCGCAAGGGACTTCAGACGGTCGTCGTGCTCGCCGTTCAGGTAGCTGTTGAGGGTCTTCAGGTGAAAACGCCTGCACTTCATCTCGGAGGAATCGCCACACTCCCACTTCCTGAATGTGGACCAGCTCAGGTGAAAGTATTCGCCAAGCATCCTGTAGGATAGACCCAATGACATCCTCTTCCTGGAAAGAAGGTTCTGTATCTCCGGGGTGATGCGGCAGTTCTCGGTGATCGGATGAAAGTCCATTTCTTAATCCTCCTGGAATATGAGTGTGGCGCGGACGGACGGACGGATGATACGAAAATCTACACCACGGCAGCCACGCCCCAACCAAACGGAATAATAGTCGCAAAAGGAATGGGGCAAGTAGAGAGTAGGGAGAAGAAGGTAGAAGGTAGTGCGTGGTCACTTTGCAGTGGGCTTCCGTTGAGCACGGCGGGGCCGTGCGTGCATTGAAGAGCGGATGAACCACGAAATACACGAAATACACGAAAGGGGGAATGATAGAACCACGAATGGACACGAATGGACACGAATATCTTTTTTCAAGGGAGGAGGGAGGAGAGAGAAGAAAGTAGTGCGTGGTTGGCGCGCGTGGGCGCGACCGCACGGCAAAAAATGCCGTGCGTCCCTGTGTATATCCCTCTCTACCCTCTACCCGGCACGGCAATTTTTGCCGTGCTCAACGGACGCCCACTGCAAAGTGTCCACGCACTGCTTTCTCCTCCCTCCTCTCTATTCTCTACCCAATATTTTCTGCGGGCATTATAGTATGCCGTTTTCCCGTCTGAGAGTTCTCACAGGGGCGGTTTTCCGCCCAAGTTCCACCTAGACACGGTAAAGGAGAATCCACCAAAATGATCACAATGAATGATCTGAAGAATGCCGAGCTGAAGAGCTGGCTGCAGGGCTGGATTGACAAGTGCAAGCCTGCGCATGTCGAGTTCTGCGACGGTTCCCAGAAGCAATATGACGACCTGTGCGACCTTATGGTGAAGGTCGGCACCTTCATCAAGATGAAGACCCCCGCCAACTCCTACCTGGCCCGTTCTGACAAGAGCGACGTCGCACGTGTCGAGGAGCGTACCTTCATCTGCGCGAAGGACGAAGCCGGCGCCGGTGTCACGAACCACTGGAAGGCTCCTGCCGAGATGAAGGAGGAGTTCGGCAAGATCTTCGACGGCTGCATGGCCGGACGCACCATGTATGTGATTCCCTTCTCCATGGGCAACCCCGAGTCCCCCCTGGCCAAGTATGGCATCGAGATCACCGACTCCGCGTACGTGGTCGTCAACATGATGATCATGACCCGCGTGAGCCAGACCATCCTCGACCGCATTGACGCCGGCCGCGAATACATCCACGCCGTCCACTCCAACGGCGCTCCTCTGGCCGATGGCCAGGCGGACGTCCCGTGGCCCTGCGCCCCCGTCGAGAAGAAGTACATCTCCCAGTTCCCCGAGACCCGCGAGATCATCTCCTTTGGCTCCGGATACGGCGGCAACGCCCTGCTTGGCAAGAAGTGCTTTGCGCTCCGCATTGCCAGCGTCCTGGCCCGCGAGGAAGGCTGGATGGCCGAGCACATGCTCATCCTGAAGGTCACCAATCCCGAAGGCAAGTACAAGTTCATCACCGGCGCCTTCCCAAGCGCCTGCGGCAAGACCAACCTGGCCATGCTCACCCCGACCATCCCCGGCTGGAAGGTCGAGACCGTCGGCGACGACATCGCCTGGATGCGCTTTGACAAGGACGGCGTCCTCCGCGCCATCAACCCCGAGGCTGGATTCTTCGGCGTCGCCCCCGGCACCTCGATGCACTCCAACCCCAACGCCATGAAGACCATCAATGGCGGCAACACCATCTTCACCAACGTCGCCCTCACCGAGGACTACGGATACTGGTGGGAAGACGGCGACGTCAAGGACCCCGGCACCGTGGTCGACTGGCTGCGCCGCCCCTGGAACAAGGCCTGGAACCCCAGCGGCCCCGCCGCCCACAAGAACTCCCGCTTCACCACCCCCGCAAGGCAGTGCCCCGTCATCGCACCCGAATGGGAGAGCCCCGAGGGCGTTCCGATTTCCGCAATCCTCTTCGGCGGCCGCCGCAAGACCGTCGTCCCGCTGGTCAACGAGTCCCGTAGCTGGGAGCACGGCGTCTTCATGGGCGCAACCATGTCCTCCGAGATGACTGCCGCCACCCTGGGCGGCGCCGGACAGCTCCGCTTCGACCCGATGGCGATGCTGCCCTTCATCGGCTACAACGTCTGCGACTACCTGCGCCACTGGCTCGAAATCGGCAAGCACCCAGGTGCCAAGCTGCCCAAGATCTACTACGTCAACTGGTTCCGCCGTGGCGAAGACGGACACTTCCTGTGGCCCGGCTACGGCGACAACAGCCGCGTCCTCAAGTGGATCTTCGAGCGTTGCGACGGCGTCGCCGCGGCGAACGAGACCGCGATTGGCAACCTGCCCACCGAGGATGCCATTGACATGACCGGCCTGAATGTCAGCCCCGAAGACAAGCACACCCTGCTCTCCGTCGACAAGGAAGGCTGGAAGTCGACTCTGCCTCAGTTCGAGGAGTGGCTGAACAAGCTGGACAAGTATGCCGACCATCCGCTTCCCACCGAGATCCGCGACCAGCTGGCCGAGCTGAAGGCCCGCCTGGGCTAGTTCTCGCACACAGGCATCCCCACAGGGCGTTGTGGCGACGGCACCGCCGCCGCTTCGCCCCACGGGTTCCTGACAACCCCGGCCGACTTGGCGCGTTGATTGCTCTTCGATGCGCGAGGTCGGCCGAACCTTTTTCCACCCTCGCCCCAAAACCCTCCGAACCCACTGGAGCCACGCCATGAATCTCGACTATCTGGAAGGCAGAAAGCTCTGCGTCGTCTTCGTGAAAGTCCTGGAGCCCTCCACGGGCCGCGTCCAGTGCCGTGCGCTGAGGGGGCGCGCCGCCATCAACCAGGGGCATTTGGACGTGATGACCGCCAAGGGCGCAATCTTCACGGTGCCATCCTCCGCATACCACACCATCGCACAGAACGACGGCACGAAGATTCTTGGAGACTCGGAGTATTTCTGCCTTGTGAAGGTGGATCCGAATATCGACATCGAACATGGCGGCGAATGCGGACACGGCCCGGGATGCAACTGCGGCCACCACCACGACAACGAGGGGTATGTCGACGGCTTCCCCGTGATCTTCTGACTCCCCTGCGGAAACGCCCTCCCACCATCCCCTGAAAACACCTCTCTGAACCACAATGCAATTTCTCTACAGGGACGACAAGGACTTCCAGGCGCGTCTTGGGCAGATGCTCTCCCGCGAGCCGTTCTCGCCGGAAATCGAAGCGGCAGCAGCCACGATTATCGACGAGGTGCGCCGACGCGGCGACGAGGCGCTCTGCGACTTTGCGGAGAAGTTCGACCATGCCAGGCTGGCACCATCCCAGTTCCGCCTGGGTGACGAGGAGGTGGACAAGGCGTGCAAATCGGTCTCCCCCGAAGACAGGGAGGCCATCGACATGGCCGTCGCCCACATCCAGGAGTTCTATTCCCACACACTTCCGAAGGACTGGAGCTACTCCCCCCGTCCAGGCGTCGTCCTGGGGGAGCAGTTCCATCCCCTTGACATCGTGGGCTGCTACATCCCCGGCGGCACCGCGCCACTTGTCTCGACGGTATGCCATACGGTCGCAATCGCCAGGACCGCCGGCGTGAAGGAAATCGTGGTCTGCACCCCTCCCGGCGGCGCAAAGGGAATCCATTCGGCGCTGCTGTATGCCTGCCGCGCGGCTGGCGCCACCGCCATCTACCGCCTGGGAGGAGTCTACGCAATCGCGGCAATGGCGATTGGAACCGCCACCATCCCAAAAGTCGAAAAAATCTGCGGACCAGGCAACGCATACGTCGCGGCGGCAAAACGCCGGCTCTATGGCGAGGTCGCACTTGACCTCGTGGCAGGCCCCTCCGAGGTGCTCGTGATTGCAGACGACACCGCAAATCCCGTCTATCTCGCGGCGGACATACTCTCGCAGGCAGAGCATGGCTCCGGACGCGAACAGGCCGTCCTGGTCTCCACCGACCGGCGGATTCTTGACGAAGCCGCCCGCGAAATCGTCCGCCAGGCGGCGTTGCTGAAACGCCAGGAGTGCGTGCAGAAGGTGCTTGAGAACGGACTCTTCCTGGTGGAGGCGGCGGATTTGGTGGATGCGGCGCGGATCGCCAGCCTCTATGCCCCGGAACACCTGGAACTGCAGGTCGCAGACCCGAAGGCGCTGGCGCCGAAGATCACTGCCGCGGGCGCAATCTTCATGGGCGAGTATACGCCCGAACCCGTCGGAGACTACATCGCCGGCCCAAGCCATGTCCTCCCGACCGGGGGAACGGCACGGTTCTTCAACGGCCTCACGGGAGATGCCTTCTTCAGGCGCACAAGCCTCCTCTCATACGACCGGGAGGCGCTGCTCAGGGAACAGCCCGCCCTGGCAAGACTCACGGCGGCGGAGGGACTGGATGCCCACGGCCGCAGCGCCACAATTCGCAAATAGTCATAACTTGTTGATTTTAAGATACTTATGAGTTTCAAGATTCAGAACGACCTCCGCAGTTTCCTCGCCGCCGAACTCAAGGCGGATATCCCGGAGCTCTCCGTCGAGCTTTGCCCCGAGGGATTTGACGGCGATGTCACTATCTCCTGCTTCCCGCTGGCAAAGGCGTTCCGCACCAATCCTATGGCGCTTGCCGCCAAGGCCGGCGAGTTTCTCTCCTCCCACGAGGATGTGGAACGCTGCGAGGTGGCGAAGGCCTTTCTGAATGTCACCCTGAGGCCCGATGCCCTGATGCGGGACACGGTGGCCTCCGGAATCATGTCCCGCCCTGTGCTTTCCGAGGGCGAACGCCGCCGGATCTTGATTGAGTTCAGCGCGCCGAACACCAACAAGCCCCAGCACCTGGGGCACGTCCGCAACAACACGGTCGGCATGTCCACCGCGTCGATTCTGAAGCGCGCGGGCCACGATGTGATTCAGGTGAATCTTGTGAACGACCGCGGCATCCATATCTGCAAGTCGATGATTGCATACCAGCGGTTCGGGGAGGGATGCACGCCTGAGAGCCGCGGCGAAAAGGGGGACCACCTTGTCGGCGACTTCTATGTCCTCTACAACAAGGAGCTCAACCGCCAGATCGCCGAGCTGAAGGCCGCCAACCCGGAACTCGCCGGCGAGGAGAACGAAGCACTCTTCCTGAAGACGGAGATTGGACAGGCGACCGCAAAGATGCTCCAGGACTGGGAGGCGGGAGACCCGGAGGTGCGAAAGCTCTGGAAGACGATGAACGAATGGGTCTTCAAGGGATTCGACGAAACATACCGACGCATGGGAATCCACTTCGACAAGCTCTACCTGGAGAGCCAAACCTACAAGCTGGGAAAGGACATCATCGCCCGGGGACTCGAAAAGGGGGTCTTTACACGACGCCAGGACGGCGCGGTCATCATCGACTTCCATGACCCGTCGCTGGGCACAAAGGTGGTCCTCCGCAGCGACGGCACCAGCGTCTATATCACACAGGATATCGGGACGACGCTCCTCAAACAGCAGGATTTCTCCCCAGACCAGCAAATCTGGGTCGTCGGCGACGAACAGATCTACCACTTCAAGGTGCTCTTCGCAATCCTGAAGGCACTGGGATACCCATGGGCCGACAGGCTGGTCCACATGGCCTACGGAATGGTGAACCTGCCCTCCGGAAAGATGAAGTCCCGCGAAGGAACGGTGGTCGATGCAGACGACCTCTTCGATGAAATGGCGGAGCTCGCAAGAAATGCGACCCTGGAACGAGTCCCCGAAGGCGAAAAACCGCCGGAAGACCTGGAACACCGCGCCGCCGTCATCAGCATGGCCGCACTGAAGTTCATGCTGCTCAAGGTAAACCCACGCACGACTATCACCTTCGACCCAAATGCGGCTATCAAATTCGAAGGGGACACCGGACCATACGTGCTCTATGCATACGCACGGCTCTCGTCAATGCTCCGACAGCCGGAGGTCGCGGAGGTCGCAGGAAACACCCCGGACTGGAGCGTCCTCACAGACCCGACGGAAAAACGGCTGGCACTGCGCTGCGACAAGTATACAGAGGCACTGGCAAAGTCCGCACAGGAACTCGACTCATCCTCGCTGGCAGGATATCTCCTCGACCTGGCAAAGGACTTCTCAACATTCTATCGAAAGTGCCCAGTCAAAAACGCCCCTGACCAGAGACTCAAGACCGCAAGGGTCGCACTCTGCCAAATCGTCCGCCAAATCATCGGAGACGGACTCCATACCCTCACTATCGATACGCTCGAAAGTATGTAGGAAGTAGAGAATAGGGAGAAGAGGGGAGAGGGGAGTGCGTGGTTGGCGCGCTTGGGCGCGCCCGCACGGCGATTCCGCCGTGCGTCGCCTGTGGGAATCTCTCCCTGTCCTCTCTACTGGCGCGCCGGATACCGTCAGACGGAGAGGGGAGTGCGTGGTTGGTGCGCTTGGGCGCACCCGCACGGCGATTCCGCCGTGCGTCCCTTATGGGAATCCCTCCCTGTCCTCTACCGCGCGGCGGAACCGCCGCGCTCAACGGATGCCCACTGCAAAGTGACCACGCACTACTTTCTTCTCCCTTCTCCCTACTCCCTACTTTGGGCAATACATTTTTATACGCAACGTACTTACAGAAACCCAGGCTCAACTCAGTTTTTTTGCTCACCGACAATCATTTGGGCACACTGAGGAGCCTGTTATGAGAATTGATGAATTATAATCACTATTGCTACCATTTATATATTCCATAACAGCATGTGGGAACAAGGCATAGGGTATATAGAAAGGTTCTTTTAAAAGATTGTCGCCATACCAAAAAATAATATCTGAATGCTTTGAAATTAGTAAGGAAATAATTCTAAAAAAATATGTCTCTGGGTAATCTGTTGATTTATAATGGAAGTCATCATTTGCATTTTGTATGATTTCGTCACATTGATCTCCACCTAACGGATCTGACAGAGTATAAACAAATCCATCTATTTGCCAATAATCAGACACTATACCCTGTACATAAGGTTGACATTCTCTAATTGGAACAATTACTGATTTACCATCATTGTTCCCGACCAATGGAAAGGTAATGCCCGGATTTCTAAACACAAGGAAATAACTCATTTTTTCTCCTTTTATGGGTTGCCACATCCACCAAACCTATGTTTTGATAGGAAACAATCACATGTATCTGGATTCTGATTATAAACATCATAGTGCCAATGCGTCATGCTACCTGTCCTTCCTAGACAATCTCCGTGATCATGGGTAGTGTGAACTTCAATGTTGAACTTAACATTTGCTGGAGGATTACAATCATTGGGATTGCATGGCCTTCTCTTTTCGCACGATTCTCTTCTATGTGCAAGCCAATAAATAGTTGTTATACCAACAACAGCAATTCCTGTTCCAACTATTATAACAGGCAGAGTAATCCCAGCCCCCGCTGTTCCCCCTATGGCTATGGCTATTGTTCCTGCAATTTCTCCTTGCGAATCGAAATAAGAAATTGGATTATTAGAAAATGGTATATACGAATTAATGTCTTCATGTAATGTGACATTGGAGCTATAATTGTATTTTGCTCTTTGTAAAAGATGCCCCGTTTCCTTTACCGGTTCAGTTTTACTCCATCTACCAAAAAACGTATCGTAATATCTATAATTATAATACAATTTAGCAATTTGAGCATCGAAGATTTCGGAGCTAAATCCGATATAAGCGATAGAATTACCATGGTTTTTGCCAAAAGGTGTGTAAGTGTACCCTTCTAGAAGTATGCCATTAGATCCTGTCACCTGCTTCACATTTTTATTAATATCATGAAGGTAAAATTTTGATTCATTTCCCTCAAATGTGGCCAATATCACATCCAGTCCGACATTGAATGGCTGCCAGACGTGGCGCATGGCAACGGTGTTGTTATCAAGCACGCTCAGTTCTTCGACGCACTTAAAGTCATCGTAGACATAGCATGTCTTCGAGGCCAAGAGGTTCCCCGAATAGACGCACTTCTCAACGCGGCGACCCATGTAGTCGTATTTGAAGGTGATGCGTTCGGAGCCATTATACGTCTCAATCAACCGGTTCTCACAATTCCATACCTGCGTCCAGCCGCTGGTGGCATCCACTGGACGGTAAGTCATGCTGCCATCCTGGTCGTAGGCGAATGATAACTGCACATTGTTCTCGGTGGCAAATGTGTACTGGTTGAGGCTGTTCGTCGTGTATGTCCAGGACACGCCTGCCTCGGATGCGGAGATTCGGTTGCCGATGGGATCGTAGATGTATGAGTACGAATAGGTGGTATCCACATCCGACAGCGCTCCTGTAAGTTCCGAACGATCGTTGTAAGTGTAGAAAATGGTGTCAGATGTGGCGTGTGCGCTTCCCGATCGGGACAAGGATCTACGCTGACCGATAGCGTCGTTCACGTATTCGTATGTGGAGACTATCCCGTTCTGGATCCGAATGATATAATCCCGATTCTGCTCGTAGGACCATGTGGTGGTAATTCCATTTGGACGAGTCATCTGGGACACCAGGTCGCTGTTCGCCAGGCAAGTGTAGACGAAGTTCCCCGATGGAATGGTGAGCTGGTTCATTCGACCATATGTATCGTAGCCGTATGTGTAGTGGGGGATGTTGTCGATGGACAACCCCTTCTTCTGGCCCTTGAAGCCCGTACTTGTATAGGTACGCGCCAGTGTCTTGACGTAGAGCCCAACGATGGTCTCAGAAACCTCATCTAGCGTTGCATTGTATGCGAATGTGCGTGTTCCCACCACGTCCGTCACCTGCGACAACTTCCCAAAGCGGTTATAGGCGTATGTGATATCTGGTGTACTGTCGGAATAGTCGATGGCCGTCAGCTCGCCGAACTGGTTGTAGCTATAAACGGTAACCAATTCGTTACCCTGCGCGTCCTTCCTCGCCCAGGTGCGTGTCGCGGGCTTACCGTCGACAGTATAGGTGTAAGAGGTGCCGTATCCGTCAGCGTACGCCTTGGAAATAAGCAGACCGGTGGCACCGTCATAGTTCCACGTCGTCGTATCGCCGACTGGGGGTGAATCCGGCCATGATTCTCCGTTCCAGGAAGTGCCAGAGCGGAAGGTAGTCATCGTGACCTTCTGCCCGTACTGATCGTAGCCGTATTCGACGGGATACTCCGTATCGCCCCATACGCGGGTCTGCTGGCCGCGGGAGTTGTATGCGTATCTTGCGTATTTACCCAGGGCGTTCCTCCTCCAGGCGAGTCGCCCCGCGGCATCATATCCATACGAGGTCGTGTTGTTGGCGGCGTCAATCGTCGACGAGACCCGACCTTGCGTATCGTAGGTGACAGTGGAAGTTCCCGTGCGGGGCGCGGTGACAGAAACCCGGCGGCGCAGACCGTCGTATCCGAAGACCGTTGTCAGGTTCGATTTGGATCTGACAGATGTGGTCAAGCCATTGACTGTCACATGCTGTTCAGCGACGGACGATTCGGCCAATAAGCTTTCCTTTGTTACGGTCTTCGCGTCGCGGTTGATAGTAGTAGTAGCAACGGTCGTGTTGCCGTGAATGTCAGTCTCACGAGATTCAGAGACTACACCGTCCGCGAAGCCAGACAGCCGATCTTCCGTTACGGAAACGGTTGTCGGCGTATCGGCGTCGATTGTCGCATAGACGCTCTGTGTGGCTCGCCCCCACCAGGCGTTGTTGACATCCTGCATATATGCGGATGTTGTCTCCGTGATGCGGTCACTAGAGGCGAGGTCAAGCGCGCCGTTGCCGTTCGCGTCCTGCCCAATGCGGGTGATGTTGCCGAGTTCATCGTATTCGTAGAGCGTATCTACCAAGCCAGCCTGCGTGATTCTGACAAGACGACCTGCATTATCATAGTGGTTTTCGGCGACAAGGATATCTTCGTTACTCCACGGTCTCTCCGTCTTCCTGACTCGTCCTAATAAGTCTGTGGTGGTTTTTTCCCAGCGCGGGGAAGCGCCACCGCCAAGACGCACGAGCGTCCACAGAGTTCCGTCAGCATTCACACCGTAGTCGTAATACTGGGAGACCTGCGCATCTCCCGTGACTGAGGCAACACGACCATCGCAGTAATAGGAGTTAATGGACTGAGCACCGCCAGGATGCGTCACGGTGATTGTTTCCCCACGACGCAGATTTCCTGCATTAACGCCAGTCAGATATGACCGTCTCGTCACCAACCCAGCCTCGCTGATGAACATGACCTGGCGTCCGGCCTGATCGTAGATAGACGACGATGATAAAGAAAGGCCACCGCCAGATGCGGTTGTCGCCGTGATATTCCCAGCAGCATCATATGTATACTCGGTGACATAATCCGGCTGTACACCGCTACCAGCGAGCGTCTTAGCGACAAGACGCCTCTGTGCATCATACTCGTACAGGTATGTCCTGCCGTCAGGCAACGTTTCGGACGCCTTGGCGCAGCAGTTCCAGGTTGTCTCCGTCAGTTCACCATTGGACTGATACTTCCGAATCAGGCGGTTGCGAAAGTCGTATGCGTAGGAGGCCCAGTCAAGCCGCACATAGCCGCTTCCCGTATATACCTGACGCTCCGTGAAGACCTTGTTGCCCGCTGCATCCATGACGGAAATCAGCCGGAGCGTCCTGAAGGGGATACCTTCCGGATGGGCAGATGTACCAAGCGTCTCGATGATCCGCAGCGAGCTTCCGGCTACTGCGGCGAACACGCCTGGAGAGGTGTCGTCGACACCGGGTGTCCAGTTTCCGCGCTCGTAGGCGTATGTCGTCATCTGCCCATCCTCGCCAAGCACCGTATGTAGGCGTCCTGCCGTGACAAACGATGCGCCACTTCCCGCCGGATACCAGCGCTTCACTGTGCGTAGATTGTCAGTATCGCCATACGAGGCATTCTGGCGGACGCAGCGTTCCTTCACCTCTACACGGCATCCATTATCTGTATAGTAGGCATAATAGGTCTTCGACGTGATGACTCCGAGAATTCTTGTCTCCTCGGCACGCGGGCGAATGTCGGTGACTTCAGCGATATCCCTGGCATCGACCGGAGAATATGAATAAAATACAGTCCTCGCTTCCGTGCCTACCGAACCGAAGGCAGAGTTTTTCCAAGGCGTTGTGATCGCCGTTACGCGACCTTGCGCATCGTAGTGCCAGGTGGTCCATCCCCCGTCGGGAAGGCTCTCGGTCTTCTTGCGACCATAGTTTCCCGCGTCACCAGGCTCGGAATAGTACTCCCAGACCGTCCTTACACGAGCACCGTCAGGGTCGCGGGTGGATGAGACTATACGCTCGCCGAAGGAGTATTTCCGCACAAGATTCAGAGTGCGCGACGCCACTGTGCCCGTGCGGGTACACTCCGTCACCGTCACGGACTTGAGCGTGCGAGACATATCCGTCTGCGTGCGGGAAGAAATGACCGTAGCACTGTCGGGCGAGGTCTTCATCCAGCCATCGGAATTACTGCTGTATTCGTAGACCGTCGTCTCCTCGGCATCAGCCGTAATCCGGGTTATATGGACATGTGTCGCCTTCCCAGCGTTCGGATTGGAGACGCGCCAGACGGTATGCGGAACTCCAGTCACCGTGTAGAGGCCACCAGTCTTACCATTGATCTGCGAGGATGCGTACAGCCTGATTTCGTATCCAGGGGAGTCCTTCAGAGCGACCACGTCGGCTAAGCCGTCACGATCCGATTTCACCTGCCGGATGATCCCCGAATCGTCCCAGATGCTCTCAAGTCCGGCTTCGGCGGGGGTGACGGTACGCCCCGTCGAAGACGTGCAAGATACTACCCGTCCATCCGAGGCCGCGTATCTCACGAAGGAACCATTCCCGAAGCAGAGATCATAATAATACGGGACAGACACAGTGTCGTTTCCCGACAAATCCCGCATACGTAGCGTCAGGCGAAGCGTAGCCTTCTCGCCGACCGGGCGACCGACGGAATCGCCCAGCATGAACTGGAACACGACAGGCTCGCGCCTCGCACCGAGGAGGCGCACCAGGTGCGTGACATTCCCCGTCAGCGTGTCGTTCGTAACCACGCGTCCGGAGACGGAGAGAGACTCTAGACGATCCTCCCAATCTGCGCCGAGGATGCGACCGCAGTGCGCGGGTGCAACTTCCGTTTGGAGGATGCGATCCAGTAGACGGTTGCGGTACTGCAAATACTGCGTCGTGTAGACCAGAGGCGAGGACGAGACGGCGTAGAGGCTGAATTGGCTCTGAAGGTTCAGCTCCTCGTGGAGCGGGCGACCAAAAGGCACAGATAATTTCAGACTGCCGAAACTCGCGCCTTCGCTCCCACAGCATCTAGCCCCGTCAACAGCCTCCTCGCCGTCCAGTGGTGCCTCTTCCTCGTTGCAGTTGCATTCCTCCTCTGTCCCGCTGCATGTGGAACAATCGTAAGGAAGATTCGCCAAGAGTAGACCATTGAGTAGGAGCAAGCACAAGAGGATAGCCAGGTGAAGACGCGGTGGAGACGCGGTGGAAGCAATGGAGGAATGGTAGTGATAAAGATCTCCGTTCATAGCAGTCCTCCTTGCTTGGTGAGTATTATCACACTTGAGAGCTCCAGGTTTCGCTTAAGAACTACCCGCTAAATATACGCGCCACACACTGAATATAGTCAAAGTGCCTCTTTTTGTCTTGAACCATTGTCAGGTTTACTTTTTTTTGTAACTACATACCCTAACTGACATAGCGTGGTCATTGTGGCGCTTTTTGACGGCCTCGTTGCATTCTATCTGCGTGATCATTCCAATGCGGACATGAAGGTATTCAAAGTAACTACTTCGTGTCCTTTCGTGGTTCTGCGTATTCTGTCTTAACGTAAATATACAAATACCGTCCACCCGGTTCGCACGGCAGTGCGATCCTTATGTTGTTTTCTCTCTCCCCTACCGCAGTATGCCTCCGCCGCGCTCAACGGAAGCACACCGCTTTTCAAGGAAGGAGGGAGGAGAGGGGAGTGCGTGGATGGCGCGCTTGGGCGCGCCCGCACGGCGATTCCGCCGTGCGTCGCCTGTGTGAATCCCTCCCTGTCCTCTACCGCGCGGCGGTTAGCCCGTGCAAATCATAGAACATCCTTCTCTGTCCCCTAACCGCGCGGCGGTTCTCCGCCGCGCTCAACGGAAGCCCACTGCAAAGTGTCCACGCACTACTTTCTCCCCTCTCCTCCCTACTCACTACTTTGGACGCCCACTGCAAAGTGTCCACGCACTACCTTCTCCCCTCTTCCCCCTATTCCCTATAAAAAAGATATTCGTGGTCCATTCGTGTCCATTCGTGGTTCTATTATTCCCCCTTTCGTGTATTTCGTGTATTTCGTGGTTCATCCCCTCCTCAACGGACGCGCGGCGGAACCGCCGTGCGGGCGCGCCCAAGCGCGCCAACCACGCACTACTTTCTCCCCTCTCCTCCCTACTCTCTGCAAAAAACAAAACATGGATTATCTTCTATCAGATTTTCGTTCTGGCAGTTATCGCGATAGTTCATCACACAGGCAAGGAGGTTAGAGAATGGACAAGGAACTAGATGGACCCGTATGTTTGAAGCATCCTGATCGGCTTGCCGTTGCGCATTGCTGTGTCTGTCGTCGTCCTGTCTGCAAGGAGTGTCTTGTGGAGGAGGATGGCTTCAAGTGCTGTTCCCGTGCGTGTCTGAAGATGGCGAAGGAGTCCACCCGCCGGACTGCGGACGTAGTTGACAGGAAGCGCCGGACCGAATCGAAGCTGCCCATCAGGGCGTTCATCCGTTGGATTGTCATCATTGCATTGTGCATTGGCGCCTGGATTTACCGTGGCAACATCAAGAACCTTTGGAACGAGTATGTCCGTGGCGGCAAATCGAAGATTCAGCGGATCAACCAGGAGAATGTCCAGAAGGACCACGAGCGTCGCAACCGCAAGATGAACGAATTCGAGCGGGACGGCCTTTAGTCCCCGCCTTCTGTCTTCTCTTTGAACCCCGTCGACGCCTGGGAAGGGGAACTACACTCTCCGTCCTCCCTCTTTCAGGACGCTATTTACGGCGGGGTTCTTTTCGCATAGTTTTCAGGGAGCCAATGAACCGTTGCATTGACGAAGTCTCGGCATCGAACCTCCGGAGGGATTTGCGCCATCTCTGCGTGGATCCATTCACATTCAGGGCAGTCAACTACACGGCGCCCTGGCATGCAAAGAACTCCCTTGACGAGGTGGACGAGTGGCTGGAGTCCCGGATGCGTTCCATTCCGGGGCTGGAGGTCTTTGTGAAACCGAACCGGGTGAAGCCCTTTCGATGCCGCTTTGACCCTTCATACCCGCGCTCGCACCAGTATCTCGACCCCTTTCCGGAGGATCCCTGGCATGATGCGCGGAGCCTCCTGGGCGTCCTGCGGGGAAGCCGGTCACCCGAATCGGTGGTCTATCTTCTTGCCCACAAGGACTCCCAGAGCTGGATCAACGGCCCCGGCGCGCACGACAACGGAACGGGCACGGCCGCACTCCTGGAATTGATGAGAATCCTCGCCACATGCCAATTGAGGCATACATTCAGGTTCCTACTCTGCAACGAAGAACACTGGCCATGGCATAGCGCAACAGAAGCACGCGAGGCCGCCGAAAACGGCGACCAGGTCGACGCAGTCGTAAACGTAGATTCCATTTGCGGAAGATGCAACAGGGATATCATGGCGGGACATCACACAATGTGGACGCTGTCGTCAACCCCGGAGGGGCGCCCGCTGGCGAGGTTCGTGGCGGAAGCCGCCACACGGCACGGCATTCCGCTGGAGTGCCATGTCGGAGAAAGGGAGGTCGGGGACGACGACGGGAGCTTCGTCAAGGCCGGATTCCCGCGGGCAGTCGTCTGTCAAGGATCGCATCCATACGCAGACGAGGAGTATCATCTACCCGGCGACACATTCGACCGCGTCGACATCGACTGCCTCGTCCTCTCGACACAGGCGATCCTGGCGGCACTCCTGGACTTGGACACGGAATGCCAATAAGATGTAACTTCTTGAAATGCAAGTAGATACATCAATTATTGGACTCTTTTCGCCACACAGCCTTGAAATCCGCCGTATTTTTCCGATAATACTCGTACAAGCAGGTTGCTCCCTCCCGGAAGGCAACACCCCAGGGCATCGAACTCCCTGCCCCTACTGCAAACCGTTTCCGCACATGCAGTCGCAATTCCCTGATTTCTCAGTGACTTGCGGCTTTTGCGCCATATCAGGACACCGAGAATTCTGTTTTTCCATGACAAGGGACTGCGGACGCCTCTTGAGATTTGTAGCGCAGCCCTTCACCCCAAAGAATACATCATCCCCTCCAACCACAAGGAACAACGCCATGAAGAAGACCTTCACATTGATTGAACTTCTGGTCGTGATCGCGATCATCGCGATTCTGGCCTCCATGCTCCTGCCCGCCCTGAGCAAGGCACGCGAAAAGGCACGCGCCATCAGCTGCACAAACAACCTGAAGCAGCTCCAGCTGGGCAACCTGCTCTACGCCAACGACTATGACGACTACCTGCCGATGATCTCCTACCGCACCAGCGAACCAGGCGGCAACTCCTTCATCATGGGAGACGCCATGGAACTCGGCTCATACGACATGTATTTCTGGTACACCGTCAACCCGATTATCTCCGGATGCCCCATGACCACCAAGGAATGGGCAGACAAGGACCCCGCTTCCGACATCCGCGAAGGAAAGGGCGGCGCCGACAAGTCCAGCTGGCACAAGGTCGCCCTCTGCCCCTCCTGCCCCACCAGCGACCGCGTCCTGGGCAACATCAGCTACCAGGCCAGCCCAGGAATGGGACACTGCAAGCCATTCTCACTGGGCGGATGGGGAACCCCCTATAACGGCAAATACCCCGCCAGCGAAGTCACCTGGAGGCGAGTCAGCAGCATCAAGTACGCCTCCATCCACGTCAACCTCCTGGACGGCGTGAACGTCTCCAGAAACGGCCTGGCCAGCGACTACGAGGGCATCATCCTCACCATCCCGAACTGGGTCTACGCCTGCAAGCTCGGATACTTCCGCCACTCCCGCGCACTTAACATGTCCTTCACCGACGGACATGTGGAGTCCAGCCCCATCGACAAGGTCGAGAGAAACAACCACGAGGCAGGACTGCCCTACTTCGAGTGCGACTACTACTGGTATCCCAACTGGCCAAGCTGGGGCGGAGACAAGCGGTAGGATTTCCTGCTGAATTGTCCGGGAAGGACGGCCCTTCGCCGAGGCCAATACCCCCGGCGACCCGCCCTTCCTGAACGCACACACTCTGCATAAATGTCATAACCTGTTGAAATCCAACAGGTTATGACATTTTTTCGTGCCACCTCCATAATTCTATAGACAACCGCTTGACTTTTGTTTGTTTTTTCATACAATGAAGACGGTTAGTCACACGCATGTGATGCCACCCTGCAAGCCACCCGACAAGTACTAGCGAGGAACATCATGAAGAAGACCTTCACCCTTATTGAGCTCCTGGTCGTGATCGCGATCATCGCGATTCTGGCCTCCATGCTCCTGCCCGCCCTGAGCAAGGCACGCGAAAAGGCACGCGCCATCAGCTGCACCAACAACCTGAAGCAGCTCCAGCTGGGCAACCTCCTCTATGCCAACGACTATGACGACTATCTGCCGATGATCGCCTACCGCACCAACGAACCGGCCGGCAACTCCTATATCAAGGGCGACGCCATGAAGCCGGACTTCCCAAGGGACATGTACTACTGGTTCACGGTCAACCCGATTATTCCCGGATGCCCCATGACCACCAGGGACTGGACCGACAAGGATCCCGCGTCCGACATCCGTGATGGCTTCGGCGGACCCGACAAGTCCAGCTGGCACAAGGTCGCCCTCTGCCCCTCCTGCCCCACCAGCGACCGCCTCCTGGGCAACATCAGCTACCAGGCCAGCGCAGGAATGGGACACGCCAAGCCACTGACGGCGAGCAACTGGGGAAGCCCCCACGACGGCAACTACCCCTCCAAGGCGGCCACCTGGAGGCGCGTCAGCGGCATCAAATACGCATCCATCCATGTCAACATCCTGGACGGCGTGAACAACTACAAGCACGGTCTCTCCGATAACTACGAGGGCATCATCGTCACATTCCCGAACTGGGTCTACGCCTGCAAGAACGGATACTTCCGCCACTCCCGCGCACTTAACATGTCCTTCACCGACGGGCATGTGGAGGCCAGCCCCATCGACAAGGTCGAGAGAAACAACCCCGATGCAGCATTGCCCTACTTCGAGTGCGACTACTACTGGTATCCCAACTGGCCAGGCTGGGGCGGAGACAAGCGGTAGGATTTCCTGCTGAAAATTCCAGGAAGGTCCGCACCTCCTGAACAAACGCATCCTGAACAAAGGTCGTAACTTGTTGAATTTCAACAGGTTACGACCTTTTATCACTCTATGTCCATACACGCGCGCGAGTGATGCGCCAGTTGGCGGCAACGGGTCGGACAGGGAAATCCCGGCCCGCAACTCCCCGTTCTCCGCTCCCCGTTCCACTGCACAGGGGATGAAAGAGCATTACATTACGCGTATGCGTTCCGTCTAGGCGCGGGCACTTCTTCCCGCGTTGTTTTTTTGGTGTGTTTTTTCTGTATTTTTCCTAGGAGTTAAAGAAATCATGAAGAAAGGCGACATAGGTCTGATTGGTTTGGCTGTCATGGGCGAGAATCTCGCCTTGAACATGGAGCGCAACGGATTCACGGTGGCGGTATTCAACCGCAGCGTGGAGAAGGTGGACGCATTTGTCGGCGGCCGCGGCGCGGGCAAGAACTTCATCCCCTGCCATTCCCTGGAGGAGCTTGCGGCGAACCTGGAGCGCCCCCGGCGCGTCATGCTGATGATCAAGGCAGGAAGCGCGGTTGACCAGATGATTGGGAATTTGCTCGGAGTCCTCGAGGAGGGCGACATCATCATCGACGGAGGCAACAGCTTCTTCCAGGACACCATCCGCAGGACCGCGGAGCTTTCCGCAAAGGGCATCCGCTACATCGGCACAGGCGTATCCGGCGGCGAGGAGGGAGCCCTGAAGGGACCCTCGATCATGCCTGGCGGCAACCCCGAGGCGTGGCCATACGTCAAGTCAATCTTCCAGGCAATCTCCGCAAAGGTCGTCGGCGGCTTCCCATGCTGCCAGTGGGTCGGGGACAATGGCGCGGGACATTATGTCAAGATGGTCCACAATGGCATCGAATACGGTGACATGCAGATGATTTGCGAGGCATACTGGCTCCTGAAAAATGTCCTGGGACTCGACGAGGACGAACTCCACGCCGTCTTTGACGAGTGGAACCACGGGGAACTCAACAGCTACCTCATCGAAATCACCAGCGAAATCTTCGCGAAGAAAGACCCGGAGACAGGCAGGCCCGTCACCGAAATCATCCTGGATGTCGCGGGCCAGAAGGGCACCGGCAAGTGGACCAGCCAGAGCGCCCTGGATCTGGGGGCCCCGGCGCCGACCGTTGCGGAGGCAGTCTTCTCAAGATGCCTTTCGGCAGTCAAGGAGGAGCGGGTGGAGGCATCGAAGCGCATTGTCGACACCACCCCGGTGGCGTATGACGGCGACAGGAAGGAGTTCATCGAGGCGGTGCGCCAGGCTCTCTACGCATCGAAGATCTGCTCGTACGCCCAGGGCTTCCAGCTCCTGAAACTCGCCGCAAAGGAATACAACTGGGATCTGCACTACGGCGAAATCGCACTGCTCTGGCGCGGTGGATGCATCATACGCGCCACATTCCTCGAAAAGATCCGCGACGCCTTTGACAAGGACCCGAATCTCGCAAACCTGCTTGTGGACGACTTCTTCGGCAAGGCGGTGGCCTCCTGCGCCGCGTCCTGGCGCAGGGTAGTCTCCCAGGCGGTGCTTTCGGGTGTCCCCGTGCCGGCATTCTCCAGCGCACTGGCATACTACGACGGCTACCGTTCCGCACGCCTTCCCGCCAATCTCCTGCAGGCCCAGCGCGACTACTTTGGCGCCCATACCTACGAGCGGGTTGACAAGCCGCGCGGAGTCTTCTTCCACACCGAGTGGACCGAGGACTGCGGCAAGACCGTCTCCGGCACCTACAACGCGTAGGAACACCACCTGCCTGATTTGTGGCGCGGCGGAGGAATCCAGCGAGCGGTTTTCCTCCATACGCCGCTCCTGGCGCCAGTCTATTCTCCAGCTGGCATCGGAATCGAGCCGACGTAATGTTCTGTCTCCCTCTTTACGGCCTGGCTCTTCCCCTCCCCGCGCCACTTTTTTTTAAGGGAGGAGAGAAAAGAAGGTAGAAAGTAGTGCGTGGTTGGCGCGCTCGGGCGCGCCCGCACGGCGATTCCGCCGTGCGTACATTGAGGAGGTGATGAACCACGAAAAACACGAAAAACACGAAAAACAATTTTGAACCACGAATGGCTTTTTCAAGAGAGTAGGGAGAAGAAGGTAGAAAGTAGTGCGTGGCTGGTGCGCTTGAGCGCGCCCGCACGGCAGAATCGCCGTGCGTTGCCTGTGTGTTAATTCCTCTCTCCTCTACCGCGCGGCGAAACCGCCGCGCTCAACGGAAGCCCACTGCAAAGTGACCACGCACTATCTTCTACCCTCTCCTCCCTACTCTCTACTTTGGAAGCCCACTGCAAAGTGACCACGCACTCCCCTCTACATTCTCCTCCCTACTCTCTACTTTGGAAGCCCACTGCAAAGTGACCACGCACTACCTTCTCCTCCCTACTCTCTACTCTCTACCATGCTTTACACCAGTCTAGGCGGCGAGACCCTTTCCATCCAGAGTGACCAGCTTCTGGACCTTCTCCGTGAGACCATAGAGAAATCCGGGAAGACTCCCCGGCGGATGCTCTTGCTGCCGCCGGACCACACCCGCCTCAACTCCCAGGCCGGACTCATCACCCAGCTGCTCTGGAAGGAGTACAGCACCAAGTGTCACATCGACATCATGCCCGCGTTGGGGACTCACAAGCCCATGAACGACGCGCAGCTTGAGATGATGTTCGGCACGGAAATCCCGAAGGGCGCCTTCCTGGTGCACGACTGGAGGAATGACGTCCGCACCATGGGTGAGGTCCCCTCGGAGAAGATCCAGGAGTTTTCGGGGGGGCGTCTTGACTACACCGTGCAGGTCCAGGCCAACAACATCCTTTTCCAGGGCTACGACCTGATTCTTTCCATCGGGCAGGTAGTCCCCCACGAAGTTGTCGGCATGGCGAACTACACCAAGAACATCATGGTAGGCGTGGGCGGTTCCGACATGATCAACAAGTCCCACTTCCTTGGCGCGGTCAGCAACATGGAGAAGATCATGGGGCGTGCGGACTCGCCGGTCAGGCGGCTCTTCAACTACGGGGTGGACACCTATCTCTCCGACCTGCCGATTGTCTATATGCTGACAGTCATGGCACGTGACGAGGCGACTGGCCGCATGGCCATGAGGGGATTCTACTCGGGGACGGGCGGCGACGCGTACCTGGAGGCGTGCAAGCTCTGCGTGGCAACCAACCTGGTCCTGCTGGACAAGCCCCTCAAGAAGGTGGTGGTCTTCCTGGACCCTGACGAATTCCACACCACCTGGCTTGGAAACAAGGCAATCTACCGCACCAGGATGGCGATTGCGGACGACGGGGATTTGATCATCCTCGCGCCCGGGCTCAAGGAGTTCGGCGAGGATTCCGCGATGGACCGCCTGATTCGCAAGTATGGCTACAACGGCACCCCCGCGACCCTGAAGGCGGTCCGGGAGAATGCGGACATGCAGGAGAACCTTGGCGGGGCGGCGCACCTGATCCACGGCTCCTCCGAGGGGCGTTTCAACATCACATACTGCCCGGGGCCGGAGGTCTCCCGCGAGGAGATAGAGGGCGTCGGCTTCAAGTATGGCGATTTGGAGGCGATGACCGCCAAATACAATCCCGAACGCCTCAAGGACGGCATGAACCTGGTTGACGGCGAGGAGGTCTTCTACGTCAGCAACCCCGCCCTCGGACTTTGGGCACTTAAGGAGAACTTCGAATAGACGCGCGCATTTGCGCCAAGGACAGTCAACAACACCAGGAGAACAACCACATGGCAATTTCATTCCGTGAAGACGCGAAATACGCGATGCTCGTCCCCACCAGCATGGGAGTCCGCCTGACTCCGTTGGACGGGCAGCCCTTCCACTGCTCCGACACCTTCAAGATGCAGGTCACCTCCGCCGAGACCAACGTGGCGAGCATCCCGGCATTCCTGGGCATGCCCGTGAAAGTCCTCACGGCCTTCGTCAAGGACAGCCCCGTCGCCAGGATGATCAAGGACAACCTGGCGGGCCGCCACATGGACTACGAAGGGCCCGAGATTGAGCAGGGAGGCCCCTGGGGATACCGCCACCAGTTCAACCTGGCTGACAGCGGCTACGGCAGCCGCGGTCCCCGCGTCCAGAACGACCGTGCCGGCGAAGTCGGAAGGCTTCTTGACACGAAGTACTTCGACCTGGGGCGGATCTTTGGAGACGAGGGCGTGAAAATCGTCCATCTTTCGGGACTTATCGGCGCCCTCTCCCCCGAGACAAGCAAGTTCTGCCTCGACATTGCGCGCGCGGCCAAGTCCCATGGCAGCAGGATTTCCTTCGACCTGAACTACCGCGCCTCCTTCTGGAAGGGGCGCGAGCAGGAACTCCACGACATCTTCTCCGAAATCGCGTCCCTCTCCGACGTCCTCATCGGCAACGAGGAGGACTTCCAGCTCTGCCTGGGCATCCAGGGACCCGAGGCCGGCGGAAAGGGCATCGGCCAGAAGATCGACTCCTTCAAGGAGATGGTCGTGCGCGTGAAGGGAGCCTATCCAAACGCCACCGCGTTTGCGACGACCCTCCGCGAAGTCGTCAGCGCAAATCTCCACCGCTGGGGCGCAATCACGAACATCGACGGCGAGTGGCAGGTCGTCGAACCACGTGAAATCGGTGTCCTCGACCGCATTGGCGGCGGCGACGGATTCGTAGGCGGATTCCTCTATGCCATGCTCAAGGGAATGGAACCCTCCAAGTGGATCCAGTTCGGATGGGCGACGGGCGCACTGGCAACCACGCACCTCACTGACTACGCCCAGCCCGCCGACGAAGAGCAGGTCTGGAGCATCTGGGGCGGAAACGCACGCGTCAAGCGCTAGGAAAACCAGACCGCCCAAAAAAACACGCGCAGGCGCGGCGAAACCATCCGCGCAGGCGCGAGGCGAACGATTCACATCCCATTGCCACACAGAAAGATGCAACTTGTTTCAGACAAGATACTAAAGACCCAAGCCTCCTCCAGCTGGATTCGAAGAATGTTCGAGGCGGGCATCGAGATGAAGAAGCAGTACGGCGCCGACAATGTCTACGACTTCAGCCTCGGCAGCCCGGATCTGCGCCCCCCCGCAACCGTGATCGAAACCCTGCGGTCCATGGCGGACGCCGTCGACGTCCCCGCCGGCCTTGGCTACATGCCGAATGCAGGCTATCCCGCGGCCCGCGAGGCACTGGCCAAATGGGCCAGCCACGAGCAGGGGGTCCCGATTCCCGCCGGAAACATCGTCATCACAGTGGGTGCGGCAGGTGGGCTTAACTGCCTCTTCAAGGCCACATTGGAGCCCGGGGACGAGGTGGTCTGCCCCGCGCCGTATTTTGTCGAGTATGGCTCCTACTGCGGCAACTTCGGCGGCCTTCTGAAGGCCGTCCCCAGTGCGCCAGGCACATTCAAGCTCAACCTGGACGGAATCGAGGCGGCAATAAGCGACCGCACCCGCATCCTTCTCATCAACAGCCCCAACAACCCGGCCGGCGTCGTATACACCCGCGGGGAATTGGATGCGCTGGCGGAGATTCTGCGCAGGAAGAACCAATCCCGCACACGACCAATCATCCTGGTTTCCGACGAACCATACCGATTCCTGGCCTTCGACGGCAAGGTCGTCCCCTCAATCCTGCCATGCTACGAGTATTCCGTGGTCTGTTCCTCCTTCTCCAAGAACCTCGGGCTGGCCGGCGAGCGGGTGGGATACCTGGCAGTCAACCCCGCAATGGGCGACGACGAGGCGGCGCAGCTGACAGCCGGACTCATCCTCACCAACCGCACCATCGGATATGTCAATGCGCCATGCATCGGCCAGAAGCTGATTATCGGCGCCGTGGAAAGGATGGACGAGACCTTGGCCGCGCAGAGCGCGCAGCTGGCGGTCTACGGGGAACGCCGCAGGGTGATGGCGTCAATCCTGGACGAAGCCGGCATCGAGTATCAGATGCCGGCCGGCACCTTCTACTTCTTCCCGAAGGCGCCCCACGGGATGGACGACGTGGCCTTTGTCAGGAAGCTTGCAGCCGAAAGGATTCTGGCCGTGCCGGGATCCGGCTTTGGCTACGCGGGCTACTTCCGCATTGCGGTATGCGTCGGCAAGGATATCATCGAGCGTTCACGCGGGGGCTTTGTCGCCGCCGCCAAATAGTAGATGTCAGACGGGGACTACGATGTCATAGTGCTGGGCGGGGGTTTTTCGGGAATGGCCGCCGCCACCCGCCTGGCCGCATTCGGGCTGCGGGTCCTGCTATGCGAAAGCAACCCTGTCCGGCTCGGCGGTCTGAATACCTGGTATGAGCGAGGGGGGCGCGTGCTGGACACGGGGCTGCACGCCGTCACGAACTATGTCCTCCCGACGGAGGCGGCCGCCCCGCTTAACCGCGTGCTGAGGCAACTCCGCATTCGGCGCGACGACCTGCGCCTTATGCCGCAGCGCCAGTCGCGAATCCTCTTCCCGGGATGCGAACTGCGCCTGACAAATGACTTTGCGGAGTTCACCGCCCAGGTGGAAAGGCTCTTTCCCGCAGACGCGGAAGGGTTCCGCGGGCTTGTGGAGGAGATTCGACGGTACGGCTATTCCACCGTGCCGCTGCCCTGCCAGTCCTCGGAGGCGGTTCTGAAACGCCACATCTCCTCGGGACTCCTGCGAAGCATGCTGCGGATGCCCGTCATGTATTACGGAAATCCAAGGCTGGGAGACATGGAGTTCTCCGCATTTGCGACGATGTTCCGCAGTGTCGTGATAGAGGGCTTCGCGCGCCCCGCCGGCGGCATGAAGGAGTTCCTTTCGGTGGTGGCAAGGCGGCTGGAGGCCTCCGGCGCGACTGTCAGGCTCGGCTGCACTGTCTCCAGGATTCTGGTCGGGGAAGACGGACGCGCCAACGGTGTTGAAACCACCCGCGGCGAAACCCTCCGCGCCAGGAGGCTCGTCTCCACGATTGGAGCATTCGAAACCGGACGGCTCTGCGACGCCTCGGTCCCAACACGACTCGCGAAAATCCCCCCAGGCGAAGCGGGATTCTTCGAGGCAATCCTGGAATTGCCAAAAAAACCGGCGGAATACGGACTCGAAGACGCAATACTCTTCTGCTGCGACAGCGGCGATTTCAAATACGAGCCACCCGAAAACCCACTCATGGTCGAGTCGATGCTCGTCTGCGCACCGGGAAACTATCCCGGATGCGGCGAGGCGGAGGCACGGCTCCTGAGGCTCTCCACAATAACCAGCCCAAAGGACTGGTTCAACACAGGCACGGAGAAATACCAAAGGGCAAAGGCAATGCTCGCGGACGCCATGAAGGGATTCCTGGACAAAATCGCCCCCAAAATCCGCCAGGACGCACGGCTGGTCGACTGCTTCACGCCTAAAACCGTCCAAAGATGGACGGGACACGAAAACGGCGCAATCTACGGAGCGCCAGTAAAACTCCCAGACTTCGATTCGGGAATGCCAGGGCTCTCTGTGGCCGGAACAGACCAGGGACTCCTCGGCATCGTCGGGTCAATGCTCTCGGGAATCCTCGCCGCAAACACTCTCCTCGCCGAAGAGATGCGCGAGAACGCCACAGGCGCATTATAATCTCTCGCCAGCCCAAATCAATGCACGCCACATTCCAACCGCGCGTTGCTTTGCGAGAAGAAAGTCAATAGTTGCCATATTTTGTAAATGTCTTCACCCAAAACCAATTCCACCGCCGGCGAGTTGACTCCCGGCATGCGTCAATACATGGACGCGAAGCGCAGCCTGACCAAGGACACGCTTCTGATGTTCCGGATGGGTGACTTCTATGAGATGTTCTTCGAGGACGCGAAGATTGCGTCTTCCTTGATGAACGTGGTTTTGACGAGCCGCGCCGGCGCCCCCCTGTGCGGCGTGCCCTACAAGGCGGTGCGCCTTTACATTCCAAAGCTCCTGGCGGCAGGCTACAAGGTCGCACTGGCGGACCAGCTTGAGGACGCACGCTTTGCGAAGGGGCTTGTCAAGCGCGACATTACGGAGGTGATTACCCCGGGGACCTTGATGGAGGACTCGATGCTGGACGACCGGCGCAGCAACTATCTTGCGGCCATTCTTCCCTCGAAGGGCCGCTGGGGGCTTGCCACGCTTGAGCTGACCACCGGCGAATTCAGGCTGGCGGAGATTGCCCCCGAGTCCCTGGACGCGGAGCTGACCAGGCTGAAACCGGCGGAGACGCTTGCCCCCGCCAGCGTCCTTGAACGGTGGCAGCTGGAGGGATTCCCGAAGGAGGTGCCACGAAATCTCAACTGGACAAGCCTCGAAGACTGGCACTTCGACATCGAAGTCTGCCGCAAGGATATGCTTCGGCATTTCCAGGTGGCGTCCCTGGACGGATTCGGGTGCCGGGGATACGAGACCGCCATCGGCGCCGCCGGGGCAATCCTCCACTACGCATGCACAAACCTCCGAAAGGACGCGGCGAATATCACACGCATCTCCGCATACCAGCCCGAAGACTGCCTGGTCCTCGATAGGATCTCACAGAGGAATCTCGAACTCGTTGAACCAATCTTCACCGGCGAAAAGAACAACACCCTCCTCTCGGTGATGGATGAGACGGTGACCCCAATGGGGGCGCGCATGCTCCGCGAATGGCTGCTGCGCCCGCTTAACAACCTCCACGACATCCTGGAAAGACAGGACGCAGTGGATGACCTCTTCTCACATCCAATGCTGTTGGGGGAACTCCGGGAAATGCTGGCGGCAATACGCGACATCGAACGGACGATTACACGGCTGGCCGTAGGGTCAAACGCCAGTGCCCGAGACCTGCTCGTTCTCAAACGGGGACTCGAAATGGTCCCAGGACTCAGGACGCTCCTCTCGGACGCCTCGGCACAGCTGCTGCACAACGAGGCCGATGAACTGGAGGAGCTCCCCGAACTGACGGAACTGATCGGACGCGCAATCGTCGACGAACCGCCCGCCACCATCCACGACGGCGGAATCTTCCGCGAGGGGTTCAACCAGGAGCTGGACACTCTGCGCCACGCCTCCACGGAGGGCAAGGACTGGATTGCGCAATACCAGCTCCAGGAACAGCAGCGGACAGGCATCAAGTCGCTGAAGGTCCGCTTCAACAAGGTCTTCGGATATTTCATCGAGGTGTCGAAGAGTTTCCTCGACATCGTCCCCCAGGAGTATATCCGCAAGCAGACAATTGTGAACGGGGAACGTTTCATCACGCCTGAGCTCAAGGAGATAGAGGACAAGGTGCTTGGCTCCGACGAAAAGAGCCAGGCTCTCGAATACGAGCTCTTCCAGGAGTTGCGCCAGAGGGTCTGCACACACCTCCAGCAGATACAGAAGACCGCCCGCGCAGTGGCGGCAGTGGATTGCCTTGGAAGCCTGGCGCAGGTCGCAATCCAGTACAACTATGTGCGCCCAGAGGTCGTCGAGGAGACGGTCCTGGACATAAGGGACGGACGCCACCCCGTCCTGGACGCACGCATGACTGACTCGGCATTCGTCCCCAACGACTGTCTCCTTGATACCTCCTCCAACCAGATCGGACTCATCACGGGGCCGAACATGGCGGGCAAGTCCACCTTCATCCGGCAGGTCGCACTGCTTGTCATCATGGCGCAGATGGGCTCTTTCATACCCGTCAGAAAGGCGCGGATTGGCATGGCCGACAGAATCTTCACCCGCGTCGGAGCCGCGGACGACATCTCCCGCGGCCAGTCCACCTTCATGGTGGAGATGGTCGAGACTGCCAACATCCTCAACCACGCAACTCCGAGGAGTCTCATCATCCTCGATGAAATCGGACGGGGGACCTCCACCTTCGACGGACTCTCCCTCGCCTGGGCAATCGCGGAGTTCCTGCACGACACGCCAACTTCAAAGGCACGCACGCTCTTCGCCACACACTACCACGAACTCACAGACCTGGCGCTCACAAAGCCTGGAGTGAAAAACTACAATGTGCTTGTGAGGGAGCAAGGAGAGGAGATTCTCTTCTTGAGAAAGATCGCCCCGGGAATTGCGGATAAAAGCTACGGCATCCACGTGGCACGGCTGGCAGGAATCCCACGGCAGATCATAGACCGGGCCGCACAGGTGCTCGAAAACCTGGAGGCAACGGAGTTTGACGAATTGGACAGGACAAAGCCCAGGCTCGCAGAAACCAAACGAAAAGGCAGACGAAAACCGAATGACGAAAACCAGCTGCTGCTGGGATTCTGAAGAACTCAACTACCAAAAGACAACAGAGGAGATGACCAAGATGCCAATCGGTGATGAATTCACAACAGAAGGACGCCCTTACGCCAGCGCACCACAGCCGACGGTCATAACGATGCCGCCGCCAAAGTCACGGCTCATCTACATCCTGCTCGCAATATTCCTCGGAAGCCTGGGCATCCATAATTTCTACGCCGGAAGAATGGGCAGCGCAGTCGCACAGCTGCTGATTACATTGCTCTCCTGCGGATTCCTGTCGCCCATCACATGGATCTGGGCTATCATCGATATCATCACGGTGAAGACCGACGGCGAGGGACGGCCCTTTACCGAAGGATAGGAGAAGGAAGGCAAGGGAGCGAGGAAGTTTTATAACCTACTCACTCCCAATATGTTATGTAGTCTTGACCCAGGCTGGCCGGCTATTTCAGCGGCGACACCTTGAAGTCGTAGAATCTATTGATTCCCTCGCACCCGGTAATGCCAGCGTAGATGGTCTCAGGGAAATCGTGGTCGATATAGGAGAACTTTATTCCGCCGCAGGTGATTCTCAATTCCGCGCCCTGCCCCTTGCGATGGCGCACTTCGACGACCAGGTCGTACTTCTCCTTCGCCTGAAGCGGCGACTTGACGGAGGCCGCAAGGTGCCAGGTCTGCTTCCCATTGAACTCATGGTGCCAGACGTTGATCCCTTCGTTGTAGATGACAACCTCCCAGTGCTGGCGATATTCGGGATAGCCGTTCTTGTCATGCCCCACAGGCTCGGCCAACACAATCAACGGAGCCATCAGATGGTCGAATTCCATCGTCGACGACACGACAAAGGACTGCTTCAGGGGCCTCTTCCAAATCATGCTCGTAAAGGTCTGGGGCGCAAGTTCGTTGCAGTATTCTCCGGGATCCGACGCCGAGGGAACGGCATTCTGGATGTGGTCCGCCGCCTGCACCCAGTGGCCAATGTACTCCCACCGGGAGCTCTTAACTTCAAGCCATTCCTGGCTATTCCACAACCCCGCGCCAAAGTTGAAGGACTTGGGACCCTCAAGAGGAATGATTTCAGACGGGGACAACGCACTGGAAGACTGGGATTCTGTAGTGTTCATTTGCTGCTGGTTTGATGTTGTTCCACCATTGACGGCAGAAGACGACGCGTCCTGCGACGACGCAGACGCAGGAGGAAGAAGAAATAATGCAGACAACGCCGCCAGGCGCACTGCACGTCGTATCAGGTTTGTCATGGAAGTCAGGTAAGTGGGACGTCCGCCGGAGGGAGAAGTGCGTGGACACTGCGTGGACACTTTGCAGTGGGCTTGCGGGCTAATGTAATCAGCTCCGTGTTCGCCGCAGAGCAGGCACGGGACGCAAATCCCCCAAAAACCACTGCATTGATCCGGCTACATCCGACCCAAATTGCGGAATCTTGATTATATTATGTCAAATGGCGGTTCAGAAGAATAAGCGTATGACGGCCGCCGGGTATTTGTTCTTTGAAATCTGGGGGCGAAATGGTTTCGACTGAAGAAGCGGAACGATGTAAGCATGCGGAGGATGATCGTTGGCCTCCTAAATCATCGGTCAAAAAAGTAACTGCGAACACTGAGTACGCACTCGCGGCATAGCCCGTGACGTCTCTTCCCTGATGCCTGATACGGGACGAGGCGCAAACATCAGGCTGGCCAGGAGCATCGGGCAATCGGATGCCACCAGCAAGAAAGAACAGATCTGCTGCTCCCGCTGTCGTCTGCATGGCGCATAAGCGGCGGGAAAAGACAAAAGCCCATGCTAAGCATGTAGAAAACATCGGG
>URJM01000002.1 GCA_900548225.1 uncultured bacterium | reverse complement strand
CAATTCTGCCACGCGTCCATTTGAGTAGGGAGAACCACGAATGCCAATTTTTCATAGGGAATAGGGAGGAGAAGGCAGTGCGTGGTTATGACTGTCTTGCCATTTTCGTGTGCATTCGTGGTTCAAAAATGGACTTTCGTGTATTTCGTGGTTCTATTGCCCGTCCTTTGCCGAGGTTACCATCCTCTGCCTTACTGCGTGGAAGTCAACGTCAGTGCGACGCGGCCTCCAAGGAAGGGGCTGCTGCCGAGTGGGGAGAGTTTGTTGCGTGTTGCCGAGCGGCAATGCTGCGCGTAGAAGAAAAAGGAGCCGCCGCGGTCCGACCGCTCGGTGCCCGTGGCGGGGCCCTTGGGGTCTGTCACGGCAGAGTTGCCGAGGTCCTTCTGATACCAGTCCAGGCAACACTCGCGCACATTTCCGTGCATGTCATAGAGTCCCCAGGCATTTGGCTGATAGGAGCCCACCTTGGTATGTTCGGAATAACCGCCCCTTCCGTCTTTCTGATTGCTGAGATACCTTCCGGCCTCGTCCATGGCGGAATCCTGGGATGGCCAGGTCAGATTCTTTCCCGTATTGAGTGCGGTGGTGGTTCCCGCGCGGCAGGCGTACTCCCACTGTGCCTCCGTGGGCAGGTCGAAGTCCCGTCCCGTCTTTGCGCGGAGTTTTCCCAGGAACGAATCCTCGTCCACCTCGTTTGAGGATGGCCATCCGGCGCCCTTTGATTCCCCCCGCAGAATGCCGTAGTTGACCTTCTCCACGGGGCGTGTGTCGCCTTGGTAATTTGACGGATTGCTTCCGTAGACAAGGAAGAACTGCTTCTGGGTAATCGGAAAGACACCGATGTAGAAATCCTCCGTGAGAGTCACCTGGTGCTGGGTTTCGCTGGAGAATCTTCCCACTTCCGTGTCGGGGGACCCCATGGTGAAAGTGCCCTTCTGGATGCGTCGCAGCCACAGTTCCGTGGTACGGCATGTGTCATCGGAAAGATCAGGTCCCGCGGAGGAGGTGGCGATGGCGCCCGTATTCAAGTCAACTACAAGATAGCGGGGCCAGTTCTCCTTTGCCTCCGCCGTGGCGGTCACAGTGAACTCCGAGGAGTGCCCTCCGGGCCAGTCCGCAGCGGAATCCCAGACGATGTGGTAGGGCCCGCCGGCCTGCAGCAACTCCCCGGCCGCCCCGTCTCCCGTGAGGGAGGTCATGGGGACTGATTCGTCCCAGTCGCGGTCGTGCCCCTGGAAGGAGACCGCCATGGCGTCGTCGGGGGTGTCGCACTCCAGGGAGTAGGTGATGTCGACAAGTCCGTTCCATGGCGTGCGTGGCGTCGCAACCAGATTGACGACGCGGGCGTTCTCCGCCGCAAGAAGGGCGAGACATGAGAACAGGAACGAGAGGAAGGCAAGCCTGGTGATTATCAGTGTCTTCATTGTGGAGATGGGTGGCAGTGATTAAGTCATCTAGGGCGACCAGGAAGTCCCATACGGGAACTATGTCTTCGAGTAGCAGGTAGAAATGTAAACCTTTTTGATAATCTTTCGAGGATGGCCGGTTTGTTTTTTGATGGCGCTTGTAGTCCTTCGAGGCCACGAATGGACACGAAGGGATGGAGAGAATATGAACCACGAAGGGGCGGAAAGATATGAACCACGAATGAACACGAATGGACACGAATGGGCGGAGGGAGTATTTAACCACGAAAAGCACGAAAAGCACGAAAGGCACGAAATGACGATGGCAGGGAATAGTTTGAACCACGAATGAACCACGAATGCACACGAATGGACACGAATATTTTTTCATAGGGAATAGAGAGGAGAAGGTAGTGCGTGGATGGCGCGCGTGGGCGCGCCCGCGCGGCAATTCTGCCACGCGTCCATTGAGGAGGGGATGAACCACGAAAAGCACGAAATACACGAAAGGCACGAAATGACGGAAAGAATATGAACCACGAATGGACACGAAGGGACACGAATGGGCGGAGGGATTATTTAACCACGAAAAGCACGAATGCACACGAATGGACACGGAGGTGGGGGTATCTGTGGAACAAAACGCATGATTCGAGGTCGCTTTGTCCATGGCGTTTACATTATGGGGTCATCGGCAGCTGGATTTTTGCATGTATCATTTACCACTGAGTGCATTTTTACTATTGGTCTTCCTGGCGTTTCTGCCCGGTGTGCATGGGCAGGAAGAATCGGAAGTGGAGTCCTTGCGGCAGCGTCTCACGGAGGCCCGGGAACTGCACGTCCAGTTTCAGGAGGAGAAGTTGCAGCTTGAACGTGAGAAGGCGTCGTTGGAGCGGGAGCTGGCGTCCTTGAGGAAGCAATATGCGACCCTGCTATTAGAAAACGACAAAAATGCACAATCCCAGACAGAATTAGACTTGGCCGCCATTCATCTCATTAAAGGGGCTGAGAATGGCGAACTTGGGGAGGGGGATGCGGCCAGGATGGTCGAATTGCTTGGGCACTGCCTGGCGCGTCTTCGTGAGGTCGAGAAGATCGGGGCGGCGCTGGAGGACACCATTGTCGCGGCGCTGGATGCGTCCGGGGCATCCCAGGCATTGCGTGAGCCTGTGGAAAAGTCCCTGGCGGCATTTAGGGAGTCCCTTGAGGCGGCGTTGTCGGAGATTGGCCTGGCATCGACCCCCGACGCGGAGGCGTCCTCGGGGAGTTGTGCGATATTGCGTCTAGACAATGTGACCCAGATTGCGATATTGGACCAGGGATCCCTGCATGGCATTCGTCTGGGTCAGGAGTTCACCCTTAGGCGTGACGGGCAGGTTCTGGCGCGTCTCAAGGTCGTCCAGTTGCGTCCCCGCCATGCTGCCGCCGCATTGACATCAGGGGATTTCCAGAGTCTTGCCTACGGCGCCTTGTTGCACAAGGAGGCGGAATAGGGGAACCAACCCGCCTTCGCCGGGTGGCCGCCGTGGGTTGCGCATTCGCTCCATCCCACGGCTGATATCATGCCACCGCTATGGGGTTCGCCTCCCCTTGCCTCTACTGGAACATTTTCTCGCGGACGATTGTGTGGTCCCTTTCGGGTCCCACGGAGATGATACCGACCCTGGCCCCGGCCACTTCTCCGATTCGTTCCACATATTCCCGGCACTTTTCAGGGAGTTCCTCGAAGCGTCTGCACATAGTCGTATCGGCCTTCCATCCGGGGAGCGTCTCGTAGACAGGCTCGACATCTGCGAGGACTTTGAGGCTTGCGGGGAATTCCCTGAGCATTTGCCCATTGTGCCTGTATCCCGTGCAGATTTTGATTTCATCGAAGGAATCCAGGATATCGAGCCTTGTGAGTGCGATGCAGTCGAGCCCGTTCAATTGGACTGCGTATTTGATGACAGCCAGGTCCAGCCATCCGCACCGTCTTGGCCGTCCAGTCGTCGCGCCGTATTCATGTGCGATTTCGCGGATTCTGTTTCCTGTCTCGTCTGTCAATTCAGTTGGGAAAGGTCCTTCGCCGACCCGTGTGGCGTATGCCTTCACCACACCCACCACCTTGTGGATATGCTTTGGCCCGATTCCGAGTCCGACGCAGACTGCTCCCGCGGTGGGATGGGAGCTGGTCACAAACGGGTATGTGCCGTGTGAGAGATCCAGCATCGCGGCCTGTGCGCCCTCGAAGAGCACCTTCTTGTCTTCGGCAATCAACTGCGAGACCAATGCGCCTGTATCGCAGACATACTTGCGGAGCTGGTCGGCGTAGCCGCAGTATTCCTCGTAGATTTCCTTGAAATCGAGTGGCTTTTCCCCGAAGGCCTGGAGGATTCGGTTCTTGCATTCGAGGACCGACTTCAGCTCCTCGGCGAATGCGTCGCGATCCATCCATGAGACGACCCGGATGCCGATTCGGTCAGCCGCGTCGGCGTAGCATGGTCCGATTCCGCGTCCGGTGGTGCCCACCTTCTTGCCGTCCCCCTTGAACTTCTCCTGGAGTGCGTCGAAGACCTTGTGATATGGCATGACCACATGTGCGCGGTTTGAGATGCGCAATCCCTCGACGGAGCCGCCGGCCGCTTCCAGCTCCCTGATTTCCTGGAGGAGGCAGACCGGGTCGAGGACCACGTCGTTCCCGATGATGCAAATGCATCCCTTATAGAGGATCCCCGACGGGAGGAGATGCAGTTTGAAGACATGTCCGTCAGCCATCACGGTATGCCCCGCGTTGCTGCCGCCCTGGTATCGCGCCACCACGTCCGCCTGGGACGCCAGAAAGTCCACGACCTTGCCCTTGCCTTCATCCCCCCACTGGGTTCCTACTACTACAACCGTTGACATGATTTATGAAATGCTCCTGAAAAAAGGTTCGCCCCGAGAATTATTCAGCGGAGGGGTAATGTAGTGCGTTTGCGGATTTCGGCCTTTATGCCGTCACAGGTAAAGCCATCCGTATGGACCATTGACGCGATGAGCGCAGCGTCGGCATGTCCTTCCACGAATGCGTCGATGAGATGCTGGACGGTCCCCGCGCCGCCGGATGCGATTACGGGGACGCTGACCGCGTCAGCCACCTTGCGCGTGATTTCCAGCTCGTAGCCGTTCCGGACTCCGTCCGTGTCGATGGCGTTGAGGCAGATTTCCCCTGCACCCAGTTCCACCGCGTGTTTTGCCCACTCCACCACATCCCAGGAGGTGGGCGTGCGGTATCCGTTGATGAATACCTGGTAGCCGGAGGGAAACTCGGAGGAGGGGGCGACGCGCTTTGCGTCCAGCCCCAGGACGACGCACTGGCGTCCGAAGGCGTTTGCGCTTTCCGTGAGGATGGATGGCTGTTGGACTGCCAGTGAATTGAGGGAGACCTTGTCCGCCCCGGCCAGCAGTGCCTCCCTCATGTCCTTTGACGAGCGGATGCCGCCGCCCACGCAGAACGGGATGAAGACCTTTCTTGCGGCGGAGGCCACCATCTCCAGGTCGATTGGCCGCTGTTCCGCGGAGGCCATGATGTCGTAGAAGACCAGTTCGTCCGCCCCTTCGCGGCAGTATTTATCCGCCAGGGAGACCACATCCCCCACGTCCACGTTGTTCTTGAACCTGACGCCCTTTGTGACGCGCCGGTTCTTCACATCGAGGCATACGATCACCCGTTTCATCAGCATCCTGCCGTTCCTCCCTTTCCGTCCCATTCGAGGAAATTCCTGAAGAGCCTCAATCCGAACTCGCCTGAGCGTTCGGGGTGGAACTGCGTTGCGGCGAGCGATCCCCTGATTGCGGCGGAGCAGAACTCCATTCCGCCGTATTCGGTGGTTCCGAGGACGAGGGGGCTGCTGTCGGGGGCGCAGTAGTACGAGTGCACGAAGTAGAACGGCGTGTCCTGCGGGATTCCCCTGAAGAGCGGGTGGGTTTCGTCAAAGTGGACTGCATTCCATCCCATTTCGGGGATTTTGAGTTCGGGGTGGTTTGGGAAGTCGAAGCGGCGCACCCTTCCGGGCAGGAGCCCCAGGGCGGGTACGCCTCCGTCCTCGTCGCTCCAGTCGAAGAGCAGCTGCATTCCGATGCAGATGCCCAGGACTGGCCGTCCATCGGCCACCGCCTTTTCCAGGAGCCTGTCATATCCCCGTGAGCGCACCTGTTCCATGGCGCTTCCGGCAGACCCGTCTCCGGGGAAGATAATGGAGCCCGCGGGCAGTGCCTCCTCGGCGCATGTCGCCATGACGGGGGCGACACCGAAGCGTTCGCACGCCAGGCGGACGCTTGTCAGGTTGCCGGCGCCGTAGTCAAGAATTGTGACGGATTGATTCGACACGGTGGTAGGGGATTTCCGCGGCTACTCCCATTCAATCGTGCTTGGCGGCTTCGAAGTGATGTCCAGCACGACGCGGTTGATTCCGCGGACTTCGTTGATAATGCGGTTCGAGACCCTCCTGAGGAGCGCGTCCGGGAGATTCACCCAGTCGGCGGTCATGCCGTCCTGGGATTCCACCACGCGGAGGGCGACGACATAGTCGTAGGTGCGCTGGTCTCCCATTACTCCCACCGTGCGCACGGGGAGGAAGACGCAGAATGCCTGCCAGAGCTTGTAGTAGAGTCCGGCCGCCTTGACCTCCTCCACGAAGATTGCGTCCGCGTCCCTCAGCAGGTCGAGCGTATGCCGTGTCACTGCGCCGAGGTGCCTGACTCCGAGTCCCGGCCCTGGGAACGGCTGCCTCAGAATCACCTCGTCCGGGAGTCCGAGGGTTCGTCCCACCTCCCTGACCTCATCCTTGAAGAGTTGGTTGAGCGGTTCGAGGAGTTTGAACTTGAGGTCTTTCGGGAGGCCGCCGACATTGTGGTGGCTCTTGATCATTGCGGCGGGATTTCCGTTGATTGGCATTGACTCGATGACATCGGGATAGGTGGTTCCCTGTGCCAGGAACGTGGCGCCCTCGATGCTGCGGGCCGCATCGGCGAAGACTTCGACAAACTCCTTTCCGATGATGTGCCGTTTTGCCTCGGGCTCCTCGACTCCCGCGAGCTTTCCGAGGAACCTGTCCGTCGCGTCGACGTAGTGGAGATTCATCTGGAAATTGCGTCCAAAGAGTTCCCTGACCCTTTCCGCCTCGTTTTTGCGGAGGAGACCGTTGTTGACGAAGATGCAGGTGAGCTGGCGTCCGATTGCCTTGTGGAGGAGTGCGGCGGCTACGCTGGAATCCACGCCGCCGGAGAGCCCAAGGATCACCTTCTCCTCACCGACGGTCTCGCGTATCCTCTTCACCGCGTCTTCAATGAAGGACGACATATTCCAGAGCCCCCTGCATCCGCAGATTTTCAGGCAGAAGTTGCGGATAATCTGGATGCCATTGGGGGAGTGGACAACCTCAGGATGGAACTGGATTCCGTAGAGCGCCCTGCCCTTCAGCTGGCAGGCGGCGAATTCGCAGTTCCTTGTGACGGCCAGGGTTTCGATTGAGGAGGGCTCCATGGTCACCTTGTCGCCGTGGGACATCCAGACCGTCTGCTCCGGGTCCATTCCCGCGAAGAGCTCGCCCTGCTTCTGGATGTGGAGCTGTGCCCGGCCGTATTCCCGTTCGGGAGCGGAGGAGACCGTGCCGCCCAGGTTCTTGACGAGGATTTGCATTCCATAGCAGATGCCCAGCACTGGAATCCCCAGATTGAGGATTTCGGGGTCGAGCTGGGGGGCTCCCTCATCGTAGACGCTGGCGGGCCCGCCCGAAAGGATGATGCCCTTCGGCTGCAACGACGCCAGCTCCGCCGCCGAGGTATTGCAGGGAATGACCTGGCTGAAGACGTGGCACTCGCGGATGCGGCGGGCAATCAGCTGGCTATACTGCGAACCGAAATCCAATACGACAATTGTCTCTTCCTTGTATGCGGACATTTGGATTTGGAGAAAAAAACGGAGTGCTGTTGTTTTTTTGGGGGGAGGTGCGGAGGTGCGGGGCGTTCCGCCCGGGCGGGACGCTAGATTTGGACGGCGTTGCCGGCGACTGCGGAGGCGGCGTTTGCCTCCAGGAAGGGCTTCACCTCCTCGGCGAGGTACTCCTTCACCTGTTCGGGAGCCCGTCCCACGTATTTTTCGGCGCGGAGGGTCTCCGCAAGGTCCAGGTTCATTCCCGCAAAATGCGGGTCTTCCGCCAGGCGTTCCAGGAGGTCGTTCTCGCCGCCGTCGAGTTTGACATGCGCCGCTGCCGCCTGGGCATTTGCGCGGATGACCTCGTGGAGTTCCTGGCGGTCGCCGCCGGCCTTCACAGCGTCCATCATGATGTTTTCGGAGGCCATGAACGGCAATTCGGCGGCGAGGTGCTTTGCAATGACATTCGGGTAGACCACGAGGCCATTCGAGACATTTGCGAAGAGGTCGAGGATGCCGTCGATGGCAAGGAATCCCTCCGCCATCGCAATCCGCTTGTTCGCGGAGTCGTCAAGGGTTCTTTCGAACCACTGCGTCGCGGCGGTGATTGCGGGGTTCAATGCGTCGCAGATCACGAACCTCGCAATGGACGCAATGCGTTCGCTGCGCATGGGGTTTCGCTTGTACGCCATCGCCGAGGAGCCAATCTGCGACTTTTCAAAGGGCTCCTCCACCTCCTTGAGATGCTGGAGGAGGCGTATGTCGTTGGAGAACTTGGTGGCAGTCTGCGCGATTCCGGAGAGGACATTCAGGATTCGCGAGTCGATCTTCCGCGAATATGTCTGCCCCGACACCGCATAGCATCCAGGGAACCCCATCTTTTCCGCAATCATCGCGTCGAGCCTGCGGCACTTTTCGTGGTCCCCGTTGAAGAGCTCTAGGAAGCTTGCCTGGGTGCCCGTGGTTCCCTTGCTGCCCAGGAGCTTCAGCCCTCCCAGGACATAGTCCAGGTCTTCGATGTCGCTCATCACATCCTGGAGCCAAAGGGTGGCGCGCTTGCCGACCGTGGTGGGCTGTGCCGGCTGGAAGTGTGTAAAGGCCAGGGTCGGCATCCCGGCATGCTTCTCCGCAAAACCTGCAAGGTTGCCGACGACGGTCACAAGCTTGCCACGGAGAAGGCGCAGCGCCTCGCGCATGACGATGAGGTCGGTGTTGTCCCCCACGTAGCATGATGTCGCCCCAAGGTGGATGATGCCCTTCGCCTTCGGGCACTGCTCCCCATACGCATAGACGTGGCTCATCACATCGTGGCGGACAATCTTCTCCCGGGCCTCGGCAACCTCGAAGTTCACATCCTCCACATGGGCACGCAGCTCGTCCAGCTGCTCGTCGGAAATGGGGAGCCCCAGGGACTGCTCCGACTCCGCCAACGCCACCCACAGACGACGCCACGTGGTGAACTTGTTGCGCTCGGAGAAGATGCGCTGCATCTCACGACTAGCATAACGCACCGAAAATGGACTCTGGTAGAAATCTGTCATGAGAGGCATTGGGAGATTTTGGAGTTGGGGGTTGCCCCGCCTTCGCCGGCGCTTGCGGCGTTGGCAGGGAGTGAAGAGCTGGCCGGTGTTTCCTTTCCCCTAGGAATGGGAGAGGAGCGAGAGCGCCTCCTCGTACTTCTCGGCGGTTTTCCGGACGATTTCGGGGGGAAGCTCCGGGGCTGGCGGCTGGTGGTTGAAGCTGATGGAATCCAGGTAGTCCCTGACAAACTGCTTGTCGAGGCTCGGCGGGTTCTTTCCCGGGGCGTATGACTCCTGTGGCCAGAACCGGCTTGAGTCTGGCGTAAGCACCTCGTCCGCCAGGACAAGGTTGCCCTCCTCGTCCAGGCCGAACTCGAATTTTGTGTCGGCGATGATGATTCCCCTGGCCCGTGCGTAGTCCGCGGCCTGGAGATAGAGGTCGATGGACGCCTTGGCGAGCTTGTCCGCCAATTCCTCCCCGATCACCTTCTTCAATTCATCGATGGTGATGGCCATGTCGTGCCCCGACTCCTCCTTTGTGGTGGGAGTGAAGATTGGCTCGTCGAGCCTGTCTGCATTCACATATCCCTTTCTCAGGGGGATTCCGCAGACCTCGCCGCCTTTGACATAGCTGCTGTATCCGGAGCCGGTCAGATATCCCCTGACGATGCATTCCACGGGGAGCATCTTCAGCTTTTTGACGAGCATGGAGCGCCCATCCAGGTCCTTCGCGTACTTTTGGAGGACTTCGGGATATTTTGTCACATCTGCGGTGACGAGGTGGTTCCCGATTCCCTTGAGGATGCGGAACCAGTTGAGGCTGAGCTGAGTAAGGACTCTTCCCTTGCCCGGGATGCCATTCGGCATGATGCAGTCGAAGGCGCTGATGCGGTCCGTGGCGACGAAGAGGATGCTGTCGCCCAGGTCATAGACATCGCGGACCTTGCCGGACTTGGGGGCGGAAAGTTCGGGGATTGACGTGCCCAGGAGGGCGCCGTTCTTGTCGTAGTTCATGACTTGGAAAGCAGTATGGTTATGGAGGTTGCGCGGGAAAGTGCCAAATGTATTGCGTGGCGGGAAAACTGCCCGGCGACTGGGGACCTTTCAGCCCTCCTGGCGATGTGTGAAGGCGCGGCGGCCATCCGCAAACGGCGCCACCGCGTCCCCCTGCCCCGAAAGCAGCCACTTGTAGATGGTGAGGCCTTCGAGCCCCACAGGCCCACGGGCGTGAATCTTCGACGTGGAGATGCCGACCTCCGCGCCAAGGCCAAAACGGTAGCCGTCCGCAAATCTCGTGGACGCATTCCAGAAGACATCCGCCGAATCGACACGCCTCTGGAAGAGCTCCGCGGCGGCGGCGTCTTCGGTGACGATTGCATCGGTGTGATGGGAGCCGAAACGGTTGATGTGCGCGATTGCGGCGGCCAGGTCGTCCACGACTTTCACTGACAGAATCAGCGCCAGATACTCCGTGGACCAGTCCTCCTCCGTCGCCGGCTTCATCCATGTGACGATGGACCTGCTCATTTCGTCGCCCCTGAGTTCGACTCCTGCGTTTCGGAGTGCATCGCAGACTGCGGGCAGCAGCCTGGATGCGGCGTCCTTGTGGACGAGCAGGGTCTCGACAGTGTTGCAAGTGGCGGGCGCCTGGGTCTTGGCGTCGACGGCGATCGCGACCGCCTTCTCAAGATTGGCCGACGCATCCAGGAAGAGGTGGCAGAGCCCTGCGGAGTGCCCCAGCACGGGAATGGTCGTGTTCTCCATGATGTACTTCACAAAGGAGTTGGAGCCTCGCGGCACGATCAAGTCGATGTACTCGTTGAGCCTCAGCATGCCATTCACCTCCTCGCGGGTCTCGAGAAGCTGTATCCAGTCGCCTGGAAGCCCCACGGCCTCCGTGGCGTTCCTGATGACCTCCGCCAGAATCCGGTTGGTGTGAAGCGCCTCCTTGCCGCCCTTCAGCAATACCGCGTTGCCGCTCTTGAGACAGAGGGAGGAGATCTGGACAAGCGCGTCAGGCCGGGCTTCGAAGATGATGCCTATCACGCCAATCGGGCAGGTGACGCGGCGCAGGTGCAGTCCTTCCGCCAACCCGGTGCGGGTCAGCACCCGTCCCAGGGGGTCCGGCAGCGATGCCAGGGCCTCCAGGCCATCCACGACCCCGCGCAGCTTCTTCTCGTCGAAGACAAGGCGCTTTTGCAACGCATCCCCTAAATCCCGGGACGCCTCAAGGTCCCGCCCGTTGGCCTCTCCTATCTCGGCGGAATGCACACGCAACGCCTCGGCCATCGCCAGCAGAGCACGGTTGCGGAGCTCGACAGAAGTGTCGGAAAGTGGCGTGGAGGCGGCTTTCGCACGTTTTGCTAGTTCTATCATTTTTCTCTACCTGGTTATGGGTGAAGATGGCCTGCCCTTATTTTCTCAGCGGTGTCATTTTGCGTCGCTGCCTGGCTTCGGCGAGTTTTTGCCACGCAAATTCGTCTTTTGCCACGATTCTAATCAAGTGCGACGGGGAGCACTCGAATCTTGCGGCGGCCTCCGGCATTTGGAAATCCGTGGCGAGGAGTGCGTCGAAGATTCTGCCGAGCCAGAGGAAGTAGTTCCTTGAATTTGGCTTGGGAACCGGGGCGATGGGGATGCCTGGGGTGGGCTCTCCCTCTCCGGGAAGAAGATTCACGGCGATTTCGCCCCGCAGCTTGTCCAGTGCGTGCTTGAGATTCTGGTGCTGGGAGCGTGTGACATCGTCGAATGCGCTCAACCCGCTTTCGAGATGGGTGACCCTGGCGGCGGAGGAGGTCTTGTTGCGCTTCTGCCCGCCGGGGCCAGTCCCCCTCATGGCATCGAAGCGGCACTCCTTCATGAGCTCCTCGTCGGAGAGGGCGAGCAACTCGTATTTTCCACGGGGCGCGGGCATCAGCCGGTGGTCTCCGCAAATCCGGGCAGCGGGAAGATTCCCGCCGCATTGCCGTAGAAGATGGCGGCCTTCTCCTCGTCCGTGAGCCCTGTCTCCTCGATTTCACGGAGTGCGCAGTCCAATGGCGACCAGGGGGAATCCGTCCCGAAGAGGACCTTTGAGACACCGTGTTTTCGAATGATTCTCTCGAATTGCTCCTGGTCTGTCATCCAGCACTTTGAGAAGGATGTGTCGAGATAGACCGGCGCTCCCGCCAGGTCGCTCTCCACCTCGTCCCAGTTGCGCCAGCCGCCCAGGTGTGCGCAGATGATCGTGAGTCCGGGGTGGCGTTCCGCGAGGAGGGCGAAGTCGGCTGGCCGGGAATGCGGGGCCTGTCCCATGAATCCAATGTCGCTTCCCGCATGGAAGAGCGCGGGGAGCTTCAGCGACTCCAGCTTGTCCCAAAGGGGATTCAGACGCTCCTCCAGGATGCCGAACTGCTGGTATTCCGGGTGGAACTTGACTCCGAGAAGCCCCATCCCCGCAATCCTGTCGCACTCCCCGAGCAATTCGTCCATCGGGGCGTTGGGATAGAGCCCAGCCAGGGAAAGATGTGGCCAGCGGTTCCAGGAGGCAACCCATTCGTTGACATGGCGCATCTGCTTCTCGCTGGTGACAACCGGGCAGTTCAGCCAGCCATCGTATCCAGTCTCGAAGGCACGACGCTCCTGGTCGACCAGGCTGCCGTCGGTAAATGCCGGAAGACCGTGGGAGTTCTCGACCAGCACGTCTATCGCGCGATGGTGGACCTTGTCGGGAAATACATGGCTATGGACGTCGAATATGGGCATTGGCAAAATGAAAGGCGACAAGGGCGCGACAGGGTGAAAACGCTAAATACTGCGCACGGAAGGACGCATACCGCGTACTTTATCGTCTCTCCAATAACCCGAATGGATAGACAAGGCGTTGCAAGTGGCCCGGCCTTCGCCCCTGCGGCGACGCGAGGGCATAAAAAAACCACCGTGCTGCATTTTTGGTGCAGACGGTGGTCAAACAACAACGGAGGTTTTTGGGAAAATGTTTGGTACCGGGCATAGGACTCGGACCTATGACACGTGGATTATGATTCCACTGCTCTACCAACTGAGCTAGCCCGGCACGGAAAACGCCTTAACATATCGGTTTTGCGAAAAATTGCAAGGAATCGCGCGAATGATTGGCGAAAAGTTGCGCGCTCGCCCCGCCTCTGTAACATAACATCCTTATTTTCAACAACTTACGATATACTTCCCTGCGTTTTAAGGTAATCGATGATGGCCTTGTTGGGGGAGTTGTCCTGGAATTCTATGCGGTATGGGACTCCCATTTTCTGGAAGAGCGGATCCAGGAAACGAATGATTCCCTCTTCCATCTCCTTGAAATCGAGGCTTTGGTGTTGCAGCATGTCCATAAGCACCTCCCGCTTAAGGGATGCCAGCCGTTGCTGCACCTGTTCATCCTCGTCATCGATGATGCCCTTGAACTTCATGAGTCCGGTGCGCTTGGTGACGGACTCGTATGTTTCCGGCCTCAGGGACAGGGTGAGGATTTTTGGCGCGGGGAAGTTGATGACGACAGTCCCGTCCTCCTCCACCGTGACATCCTCCTCCGTTAGTGCATCCATGTCGAACCCGTAGAAGACATCCGCCATGATGGAGCCCTGCGACTCCTCGATTCCATACCAGGCGGCGCGGGTGGAGCCGATTCTCGCCTGCCACTCCTGCCTTTGGGTCGTCAGAAAGCTGAGATTCTCCTTCTTCAGGATTGCCCAGGTGAGATTCACGCGCTCCTCGACGCTGAAGGCGGAGGCGCCGCCCAGTGCGACCCAGAGGAACCCGCCCACAAGAAGCACCATGCCAAGCAGGCACGCAATCCCGACGACGGGGATTTTGCGGGATTGACGGGATGGTTCTTTTATGAGGGACATCTGGGGAGTTGAGTGTCGTGGGAGTTGTGCCTTAAGATAAACCCGAAATCTCCCGGGCGGATGCGCCCTGCCCTGCCGCGGGAGGCTGGCTGGCGGCTGCCAGCTGAATCGTCCACTCCCTGAGGGAGGCATCCCTTGCGCCGAGGACGAGCCACGCCTTGTAGTCGCCATTGGCGAGTCTCTGCGCGGCCTCCCTGCGGGAGGGGACTGCAACCGCCTCCACGCCGGATTCGGCGAAGCGCCCCGCGACCTCCTCCGAGGTTGGCGAGAATGTGACCGTTCCACCTGCGTAGTAGACTGGCAGCATCATGAAGAGGTCTCCTGGTTCCAGGCTCCTGCGCAGGTGTTCTGCCAGCGCCTCCTCCATGAAGCGCAGCGCGCCGAAGCCATGGGGCTGGAAGACGATTCCCAGGGGGGAGCCGAAGCGCTCCCGTGCGCATTGGATGGATGCCGCAATCTTCTCCGGATTGTGCGCGTAGTCATTCACGACTGCAACAGGCGAAGACGGGGCGGAGAGGAGTTCGAAACGCTGGAGGACGCCGCGGAAACGCGACATCGCCTCCGCAATGCGCTCCGGGGATTCGCCGGGAAGCGCGAGACGCAATATGCGGTAGGTGGCCTCGCCATTCCAGGCGTTGTGGAGGCCAGACTGGGTGCTGAGTATCTGGATGCCGTCGGAGGAGACAAAGCGCATGCCGTCGCGCATCGGGGCATAGCCCCGGGCGGAGCAGTCGTATGGAGCGACCCGGCCCGACGGCTCCTCGACGGCAAGCTGGGGGACGTCCGAAGGATAGGCCGCACCCGACCTGCAACGGGAGAGAAAACTCCTGAAGACGCGGATGAGCTCCTCCGTCCCGTAATGGTCGTCGCCGACATTCAGGACGACTCCGTAGTCCGGGGAAAAGCCGTTGATGGAGTGGTCGCTTTCGTCAATTTCCACGACGACGAACTCCGGCGGCGCGTCCTGGCTGGAGGCGAAGAAGTTTCCCGGCCGGGCGGAAGATTCGAATTCCGGCAGGTAGCCGCCGTCCACCAGGACGATTCGGCGTCCGAGTGCATTGAGGGCGGAGCCAATCCAGCCAGTGACGGAGGTCTTGCCGCAGGTTCCCGCCACGCCGATGAGTCGGCCTCCGCACTTGGTGCAAAGATGTGAGAGGACGAATGCCCGGTGGAAGACGGGGGTTCCGGGGGCGGCAAGCTGGTCGGGGTTGCCTGGCTCGATGGCCGTCGTGAAGACGAATGCGTCGGGGCGGAACTCCACCGGCCCCGACCCGTCCTGTGGATAGAGTGTGATTCCTGCGGCGCGGAGTGCATTGAAGAGCCCCTGCCGGGAGGAATCCAGAAGCCCCCGGTCACTTCCGGCCACCTCGTATCCCTGGTGCTTCAGGAATTGCGCCAGGCCGCTCATGCCGATGCCGCCGATGCCAACGAGAAAGACCTTTGCGGGGGCGGATGGGAAGTCCGTCGAAAAATGGATGGCGTGTGTATCAGCCATGTCGGTGGGAGAGTTGTACAAGTTGTTCAAGGGCAAGTGAGTTCCATCCTGGCGCGTTGAGCAGCGACTCCAGCAGCGTGGCGCATGCGACCGCGTCGTAGAATGCGTCATGCGCCGCCAGCCCGGGGCACCGGGATTCCAGGAGCGGCTGCATTCCGAGATTCGGGATAAGATTCTCGAGCTTGAAGTCACGCTGGGCAGGATACGCCCTGCGGGCAAGCGCCAGGGTGTCTATCCAGGGCCCAAACTCCTGGAAGGGAAACTCCCGGGAGAGGACTCCCCGTTCCGTGGGAACATTGTGTGCGACCAGCGGGCGTCCTTGCAGATATTGCCGCAGGGTCGGCCAGAGTTCCTGAATGGTCGGGGATTCGTCCAGGACATCCCGCAACTGCCCCCAACGGCCCGGAGTGTATGGATTGAAGGGCTGTTCCCTTGGAACCCGCAGGTAGGAGTTGAAGGACTCGGCAAGATCCACGCGGCCATTGCGCACCGAAACCACCCCAATCTGCCAGGGCACGCTCAAATAGCCGGCGACTCCGCCGGTGGTCTCAAAGTCGATTGCGACAAAGGAGGTTGACTGCAATTCGTAATCCATGACGGCCTCGGCAAACACACCCCGCTATCTCATCTTGCCAAGCAGCAGATCCGAAAGGATTTCCAGGGCGGCGCCAAGACGCTGCCCCTTCGCAACGGAGTATTCGGTGTAGTTGACATGGACGGGAATCTCCTTCCAGCGCAATCCCGCCTTCTTCATGAGAATGAGGATTTCGCTTGCATGGGCCATGCGGTCCTCCTGAAGCCGGATAGACTCCATCGCCTTGCGCGAAAGGGCGCGGAAGCCATTGTGCGCGTCCGTCAGCCAGACGCCTGTAAGGAGTCCGTTCACAATCCGCGCGAGACGCAGGGTGCGGCGGCGGCTCCCCGGCACGGCGGCAATGTCCTCCTGGCGCAGAAAACGCGACCCCAGGACGATGTCCGCCTCCCCCCGCCTGATTACATCCAGGGCGACGGGGATTGCCGCCGGGTCATGCTGTCCGTCGGCGTCGAAGTGGACGATTGCCTCCGCGCCCTGTGCCAGCGCGTAGTCCGCCCCTGTCTGCAAGGCCGCCCCCTGTCCTCGGTTGATTGGATGTCGCAGGATTGTCACGGGCACTCCCGGCAAGGACAGGGGGTCGGGGGATCCGTCGTCGACCAATACGACCCGGTAGCCCTTCTCCAGCAGCGGGGCGACCGTCCTCTTGACGACCTCAGGGTCCTCCTTGTAACATGGAACGACTATGCAAAACACGGCTCTTTCTGGAAATGTGAAATCTCAAACCATCTGCGCCTGGCCGGGGGCATCCACTGTCCCGCCGCGGAGCGAAGCACGCCCCTTCTACTCGCCATTCTCCGTGGAGAAGACCCCTATTCCAATGCTCCATGCGTTGACGAGGCGCCAGGCGCCATCGACGGGGCAGTAGAATTGCGAGGACGGGGCTGCATCGTCCCAGAGTGGTCCCAGGAAACGCGGGCGTGGGTTTGACGGTGCCCTGGGAATGAGGGTGAGCGTCGGCTGGGCTGTGGGGTCAGGTGACGGTGCGGCCCAGAATCCCGTTCCAGCGGGAAGGATGCCGGCGGTTGCGGGGATGAATGAGTTTGACTTGGGTTCGTGGACGTAGAGTTCCGACTGGAGGAGCGCCTTGAGCTGTGTCACCGACGCGTCTCCGGGCAGCGAGAGGGGCGTCCACTCGCCCTTGCGGAGATTCTTCCAGCATCCTGCCAGGGCGGCCTGGTAGCGTTCTTCCACAGTCGGGGATGCGGCAGGAGCCTGGTGGTCGCCGAAGAGAAGCGCGGAGGAAATCTCCAGCGGGATTCCGGAGTCCTTCACCGTGACCTGGATTTCAAGGGGCACGTCCACTGTGCCGTCGGAGACATTAAGGGTGACGGGGAAGCTGTGTCCGGCGGCGGAAATTGGCGGATTGACAGTCAGGAGGCCAGTCAGGCCATTGTCGGAGACGCCCATCCAGGCGGGCGCGGAGGAGATGGAGTAGACTAGGCGGTCGGGGGAGACCTGGTTCCCCGTATCCGGGTCGTGGGCGGCAAGCGGATATGCCGTCACCGCGACTGCAGGAGCCTCGATTGCCCGTGGCGGCTCCTCCGTCCAGACTGGCGGGTCGTTGACGGGTGTCACGGGTATTCTAATGGTGTAAGATGGATAAACTACTGCGTCTGAGACACTTATAACCATCGAGTCCTCACCGCAGAAATCTGGGTCCGGCGTATAGAGGATTTTGTATTTGGCGACGGATGCATCCGGAGGCACGATACGGCAGGCGCCGTGGAGCGGGGGATTGACGACTCTCACGACGAGCGCGTCGTTGTCGGGGTCTGAGAACGATATCCGCAAATCCGTCTCCGGGGAGTCCTCCAGCATTGTGGCGGCGGTTGTATTCAGGACATTCGGCCAGTAGTTTCTCCAGGCCGTATCCTCCCAGACATAGAGGTTGACGTGTTCATTTTGCGCGATGCTCCTGCCCTCGTCCTGCATATCCGCGACCGTGCTGAATGCAATGCGGCGGCCGGACGGCGAGATTGCGGGATACCGGCATGGCTGGACAATTTCGGGAGTGAGGCAGACCGGGAGGCTTCCCGGCTGTGCGTCCAGGGCATAGACCCGTGCCAGGGAGTCGGCGCCATTGGTCGCCAGGTAGACGATTCGGCGGCCATTGTCGGAGATTGCCACGGATGTGGCTCCCGCCGGGACGGGGAGTTCCTCGGCGAAGTCTCCGAGCGCACGGTTCACAATGATGAATCTGCCGTCAGTGCGCTTTGCGACAATCTTCATGGCGTCCTGGGAGATGCCGCAGACCTCCGCAATGCCGGCGCCCTGTGCAAGGACGAGAGGCGTCTCGTCGATTCCGATTCTCATTGTCTTGAGTTTGCCCTCCTCGACCCAGAGGAGGGTTCGTCCATCCCTGGAGAGCCTTGGCGTCGTCGCCCCTTGTGCGATTGTCTGCGGCTGGGAGTCCTCCCTTGGATAGAAGAGGAGTTCACCCGTGGGTGAGAGGGCGGCTATCGGCCCGTCTTCGGAGACGGTTGCCGCGGAGACCGCCGTCCCGAGTATTCTTGTGTTTTCGCGATAGAGGCACGAATCGCCTTGCCGTATCCAGAATCGTGCGTTTCGGGTTCCGTGGATGTGCGCCACATCGTCAGTTGCGGCTTCCAGCCTTGTGAACTCCCCTGACGGGAGCGTTGTCCTGTAGTAGTCTATGGAGAGTGCCGAGTCCGAGGAATCCAGCGGCGCGGTCGTCATCATCTCGAGAGTGTCGTCCGAGGTAAAGCGCACCTCTGGGTATGCGTAGACATTGTTTGAGGGTGGCAGGAAGCCCGTGAGTGAATCGAAGTCGGAGACGACTACCTCCAGGAGATTCTGGTCGCCAGTGGAAAGGGTGAAGCGCAGGAGGAAGCGGCCGGCGGCGGTCCCGTCAGTCCGTATGACCCAGGGAAGAGTGGAGACGGGGTACTCCACGCCAGGAAGAATTCCGGGATTCTCCCCCTCCTCCACATCGGCTATCTCAAGGACGCCTGGGAATTGCGTATCGGCGGGGACGGGACTCCAGGTGATTGTCGTCGACTCGGAGGCGCCGTCGACCGTCATTCCAATGACGCGCCCCATCCCCTCCTCTGTCTTCTTCGGGACACGGATGGCCTCTGTCTGGAAGTTGATGGAAGGCCCCGAATCCGCCTTCCAGAGATTGCCCTCTGCGTCAAGGAATGCGACATGGCGCCCGTTTGGTGAAATCACGGGCTGCGAGGATGCGCAATCCACGCCTTCGGGGGAGAGTCGTGCGATGATTCCGGAGACGCGGTCATATCGCATGATTTCGGAGTCGCGCCTGTAGGCGACATACCGCCCGTCGGAGGAGAGCGCGGGTTCCCGGGCTCCTGCAAGCGGCAGATTTTCAGAGGACCACCTACCGAAGCGGTCGAGGAATGTGCGTCGCATTGTGACTCCCTCGGATCCTGCCACGTATGGATAGATGACCGACCGTCCGTCCGAAGATGCGGCGATGGCATTCACTTCCTTTAGATAGTGGCCGTTGTAGAGTCCGAGTTGCTCCCGGTTTCCGAGGTTGTCGATTCGCGTGACGACTCCCTTCACCACGTCGAGGCAATTGAGGTCGAGGGTTTGGTTTGCAGCCTGGCTTAGGAAGAAAATGGTATCGAGCGAGGCTGAGGACGCTGGGCGGAGCCCGGCGCTGCCTGTCAGTTCGACGGCATCTGTCGCCGAGAACCTGTCGCCGTCAAGTGTTCCGAGGGCGGAGGTTCCGTCGGAGGGGGAGTTGTATGCGAATGCCCTGGAGCCATCGGATGAGACGAGGAGCCTTTCGTAGTCGAACCGGCTTCCAAGGGATGTGGAGGGGCCGTCGGTGCCTGCGTAGTAGTGAAGCGTCCTTACCTTGACATTGCCCCCCTTCTCGTCGTCGCTCACACCCCAAAGCGTCTTTGCGGGGCCTGCGACAACCTGGTCGAGAGTCCAGGAAAAATTGAAGAGTGCGACTGGCGGCTCCGCCGAAAAGACCTGTGTGACCGAGGAGGTGTCGACGACATATCCCCCGCGGAAGCGGGATTCCTTGCCGGCGGGGGATGCCACTATGGCGGCGCGGCCATCGTCGAAGACACTCTCCACGCTCCAGATTCGCCCGACGACCGAAGAATCCACATCAATGCGGGATGCTTCCGCGGCGAGGAGTGCCGCACACATCAGAATCGACGTTAGAATAGTTGTAAGTATTTGAAGGCGAGTCACTTGCGTAACGTGTTGGTTTACTGTGCGCAGTCGAATGGGCTTTGTTTTTGCCGTCTCGAAAAAAAGAGGGCGCATCCCATGGGAAGGAAGGCGCCCTCTGCAGTCGTCTTTTCTATGAAAAGCGCGGCTCTCGCATTAGAAGCGGAACTGGAGTTTCAGCTGTCCGCCCAGGGTATTGAGGCTCTGGCTGACATAGCGGGTTCCGACATCGCCGAAGCCCTTGTCGTAGCGCAGCTCGGCGGTCAGGCCGACTGCCTCGCTGAACCAATAGCCTGCGCCTGCGGACGCATAGAGTCCCCAGTTGAATTCGACTTCGTTGGCGCGGCCGCCGAGGGTCTTGCGGGAATCGCCGGAACCGATGGAGATGCGGGAGCTGGTCTCCATGTCGGCCAGGGAGAGGCTCGGACCTGCCGCCACGAAGGCGCGCACGCCATTGTCGAAGTTGTAGCCCAGCGAGAGACCGATGTCGAAGACGTAGAGCTGCATATCGAACTTGGAGGAACCGAATGCCTTCAGGTCGGTGTTGCCGGTGGCGGTGGAAGGCAGCTGCTGGCTACCCTGGTTGATGAGATAGTGCCCGTCCTTCTTGCCGACGAAGAGGTCGTAGCACTTGGTGTCGCCGGAACCGACCATCTTGTCGCCGGAATCCATTGAGAAGAACTGGAAGTTTCCGACGAACGCCACATCGAACTGATCCTTTGACCAGATGCTGGTTGAGAATCCGACTGCCGGCGCTGTCTGGTCTGCGTTGCCGTAGGTTCCCTTTCCGCTGATGGATGCGCCGCCGAAATCACCGAAGGTGAGGCGTCCGACGCCTGTGGCACCGCTGGTGTAGTTGCGGGCTGCCCAGGCTGCGCCCAGGGTCGCGTCCGAGGGAGCGGAGAATTCGCCCGTGGCCTCGTTGAAGACATATCCCGTGAAGGAGGGGCTGGTCGCTCCGCCAAACTTGGGACGCTTGAAGTCACGATAGCTCAGGCCGACATTGATGCTCCAGTCGCCGCCGAACTCTGTTGCCTCGAAGACTGGCGCGGCGGGTTCCTGCTGCTCCTGCTCGACGGCAGGGACCTCCGCCTCCTGGGCGTACAGTCCAATCGCAAGCAGGCAGCCAAATACGAAAAGAAGTGACTTTTTCACTGATTGGTTCTCCTTTGTGGTTTTATGGAGTTAAAGATGATTTTCATGCAGCGGAGATGCCGCCCGGATTCACCCAGGCGGCATCAGCCAGGACTGCTATATGCCATGCGGGAACGGATACTCCTGGAGCTGGTAGACGACCAGGTCGCTGGTCTTCTTGCCGTCGACATAGACCGTGATGACGATGTAGTCGCCCACCTTGGGAGTGAACTCGTAGATGGAGTCGGGCAGCTTCAGCTCCCTGTGCTTGGAGCCAGACTGTTCGCCGGTGACGATTTCGACGGGGGTCCCGTAGCCGTTGTACCATGCGAAGTCGGCGATGGAGAAGAACTGGTAGTCCATCACGACATCCAGGCTCTCGTCGAGGAGTCCATCGGTGATGATGACGATCTTGCCCCTGTGCGCGAAGACGCCGGTGATGACAAGGTCCTTCGTGGTGGTCGCCAGCGAGAACTGGTGCATTCCGGAGTCAAGGGTGTTGTTGCCATTCTTAGCGGTCACATACCAGCTGTAGTTGGCGATCTCCTCGCTGATGTCCAGGCTGACTGTGGTCGTGGTGCCGGAGATTCCATCCTCGCTCTTGATGAGCTTGCCGTCCGCATCGAAGATCTTCAGGCTGTACTCCTGGGCGTGGGTTGCGACTGGCCAGGCCATCTTGACGGTGCCGCTGGTCAGGATCTTGCCGTCGGCGGGCATGAACGCAGGGGCGTTGGTCCAGGCGAGGACCGCGTCGCTGGATTCGGGCACGTGGATTGTCAGAACCTCGGTGTTCGGGCCTTCCCCATTGGGGTTGATGCCCTGGACATAGAGGGAGTATTCGCCGGCCACGGGGATCTGGAGCTCGATTCCGGCAGCCTCGGAGATGATCATGCCGCTTTCGTTGGGCTCGAAGCTGTTGGGGCCGATTGTCTGGACGGTCTCGCCATTGCCGTTGACGACGCTGAGGATGTAGTCGCGGGACATGGGGACGTTGATGGAAGGCAGTCTCACCCAGCCCTCATCGTCTGCAGTGGCCTCGGGAGCGGCGGCGGTCGCCTCGCCGGGCAGGCCGTACTCGTCGATTTCAACCTTCTTGGCATCACCATCGCCGCAGATGACTCCGGTGTCGCCGTCGGTCATTGACCAGACGCGGACCTCGTAGTCAACGGAGGTGTTTTCCTCGAAGCCCTTGAAGCCGACTTCATAGTAGTCTGCGGGCAGGAGGCTTCTGCGGTCTCCGCGGATGACGAGCGGGAGTTCGAAGCCAGTCTCATCGAAGAGCCTGACGACATGTCCGTCAACGTGGTTTTCGGGATCGACGCAATCGAAGGTGATGATCGGATACCATGGGGTTGCTCCAATGTAGATCGCAAGGCTGCCAAAGCCTTCCTTGAAGTCTTCCACGCCGTTGGTGGTGCCGTTGTCGGTGAATCCGAAGTTGATGACCGCGCCCTTGCCGAGCGGGGCATCGCTCTTGACCTTGTATGTCAAGGTGACGCTCTTCTCCTGGAATTCGATGGCGGGCTCGCCGTCCAGAATGCTGTTCGCGTCGATGACGGACTTGATGACGGCGGCGGTAAGCACCTGGTCATCCTCTCCGAGACCCATCTGGACGGTGAACTCCATGGTGCGTTCAACGCCAAGCTGGTCGGGCAGGACATAGTCGGAGGCATCCACGACAGACGGGGCGTCGTTGACCTCGGTGACCTGAATCGCGAGGGTGGCGGTGTTCTGGGAGTTGGCGCCGTCGCTGTCCTTCAGGCTGAAGCCGACCTTGGGCAGGGAATCCGGATCGACGCCCTTGGTGTTGAAACCATTCTTGGGAGTGAAGGTGACGGTCATGCCGCCGTTGGCGCTCTCGGCGAGGGCGATGGTTCCGACCTTCTCATCGAGGGCGTCGAAGCCGTAGGTCAGCTTGTCGAGGTCCACGTCGACGCCAAGCAGGTTGAATGAGACGGGGTCGCCGCCCTCGACTGCAGTGATCGTATAGGTGAGGGGCAGGGCCGGATCGTCTCCGATGGTGTTGTCGCCAATGCTTGAGAAGTATGGAGCCGTATTGCCGATTGTCCAGGTGGCCTCGTATGTTCCATCGGACTCCTTGTCGGCGGCGTCGCCGTATGGCATGTCGTATGCCTTTGCGACGACCTTGACGGTGTTGCCCTTCCTGACAGCGTCGCCGTTGTCCAGCGAGTCGCCGGTTTCGGCGAGTGCGGTGAAGCTGGTGCCGTCGGTGCTGTAGGACCATGCGAGTGCGTAGGCGGGCTCATCGCCGTCTGCATCGATGGAGCCCGAGAAGGTGGCCTGCAGGGTATCATCGAAGACAGCCTTGTCGCTGTCGGGGGTCTGTGCGACGGCGGTCGGAGCGGAAGGAGCGCGGTTGACATCGGTGACGGTCACTGCGACGGTGGAGGCGGGGCCGCTGGCGCTGGTGACAGCGTCCTTCGCGCTGACTTCGATGGAGAAGTCCTTGGTGCGCGGGCGCTTGCCGGAGGCGTCGTTCACGATGGTGTCATATCCCTTCGTGGTGACGGTGAAGGTCTCTGTCGCGGTGAAGACTCCAGTGGTGGAGGTGCCGTAGACTGCGTCGCCCTTGGGGGTGACAGTCCAGCCGGCGGGGGCGGCCACGTCGATTGCGGAGACTCCGGAGGGCAGCACCACGCCGCTGTCAGTGGCGGTGACAGTGAACTCGATGGTGGCGGGAGTGCCGTCAGCGTTGACTTCGGCGATTTCGAAGGATGCGACGTCGAAGGCGACTGCGGGGGCGGGATTCTCCTTGAATTCGATGGTGACGGTCAGGATCTTCTGCACCTCTCCAGCGAAGTCAGTGACCTTGAGGATTGCCTGGCCAGCGAGGTCGCTTTCGCTGCCCTGGTTATCCTCCGGGACGGTATATGTGAGTGTGAAGGTGCGGGTGAGGCCCTGGAGCCCGTATGCGGTCAGTTCGACCTTGCCGCCGAGTCCGCCGGTGACGTCGAAGGAGTCGGCATCCGCGCCGTCCGCGTTGAGGATGCGGATGTCAGTCACGCCGTCTGCGTCGGTCACGGTGAACTGGGTGGTGCCGGTGAAGCTGGTGCCGCCGCGCTGGATGAAGATCTGCGCGGTCTCGGAGGAAAGGACAGGCTCGCTGTTGATGACTGCCACGGGGATGATCGCCTCGGCGGTCTTGCCATTGGAGGTGACGATGCCCTTGATGTCGGTCATGCCGCCCTTGACCATGACTGGGGTGGCGGAGTCGCTGCCGTCGGCCAGGACGTATGCGATTTCCAGCGAGGGTTCGTCCTCCTCATCGGGATCGGAGAAGTTGAATGCGGGGGTGTTCAGGACCGTGTCGGCCTTCATCTGCCAGGTGTCGCCATCCTTCTGCAGATAGCCGGAGGCTGCGGTAAGTCCGGCGAAGGCGATTTCCGGGGCGCGGTCGGTGTCATTGACCGTGACGGCGAGGCCGCCCAGCTCCACTTCGTATGCCTTCTCGCCGCCGTCGGTCATGGCGAGGACGCCAGTGTAGTTGACGGTGGTGGCGGGATGGCGGACGGCGGTGAAGGGGATGATGTCGGTCACGCCGTTGAAGTCAACCATGAAGAAGGTGTCGTCGCCGGAGGCATCGCCGTCCTTGACAAGCTTCACATTCAGGACGATGGGGTCGTATCCTGCGGAGGTGAGTGTCAGCACCGCGTCCTCGAGGAGCGAGGGATCCTCGATGTCATTCTCGGTCTCGATGAAGTAGAGCTCCGTACCGTTGCCGGGGTAGTTGACCGGCATGCCTTCATTGAAGACGAGGGTGTAGGGCTTCTGGGGGTTGACGGTGATGACCGGCCTGTCGTCGACGTCCTTGACAGTGACCGTGACCGTGCCGGTTGCGCCGGCTGGATTGTCAACGCCGGTGGGGATTGCCTTGTATTCGATCTTGGCCGTGCCCAGGAAGCGCTCTGCCGGGGTGTAGACGATCTTTCCATCGACGACGGAGACCGTACCCTGGGTGGAGGATTCGATGGATGCTTCGCTGAATGCGACGGCCGTGCTGGGGACTACGTCATTGCCGTCCCAGGCCAGGCACTCGAAGTTGCTGTCGGTCGCCGCGATGACCAGGGAATCCTTGTCCTCGTCCATCTCGTAGTTGCCAATGGTCTTGAAGTTAAAGCCCTTGAGGACGGAGAGCGCGGTGGGACCGATGACGTCGATATCCGTATAGTTACTGTTCATAGACGAGGACGCCTGGAGCAAATCGGCCGTTGGGGTGAATGCAGTCCCGTTGACATTCGTAATCTTGTAGTAAACGGTGATTGCCAGGAAGCGAGGAAGATTGGCGGGGCTGGCTTTCGTGGGAGGCGCACTGACTCTGAGGCGAACTTTCGTTCCAGCCATAGGACCACACCACGGCTCCAAAATGGTGGTTTCAGATATTTCCTCCGATTTAGAGCTGAGCCACTGCATGTCTGCGCCCTTGCTAAGCGTGAACAACAAATTGCTGATGCCCTCATCGTCATTTGTAATCCACCACTGGACAGCGGCCTTTTCGGAGATGCCGTCGATGTACTTTCCTTCGAGGAATTGTCCGTTTGTGATGGAGCCCGAGATGAACTCTGACTTCCACCTTGCGCTGGCGACCTGGGGCACAAGGAATGCCACGAAGAGGGCGACCGCGAGAGCCGCCTTTCCAAATGATTTGTTTCTAAGAGAGATCATCTATTTCTCCTTGTTTCAAGAGATGCACGGATTATACGAACCTAAATCTGTTACCTTCCTCGCCTACTTCTTGAGCCTCTGGAGATTCCTCAGCGCGGTCTCAAGCTGCTGTTGGGTGGGAATGACCTTAAGATGCTGATCAAGGCCAGTCCAGTCGAAGGAGTCATCGCCCGCGTCAGGCAAATCATTCCCAACATAGTTATAGAAGTAGGTCACATCGTTTTCATCGATTATGCCGTTTTCATCGAAATCGAGCAATGGCTTCATGCCCTGGAGGGTGGCAAGCGCGGTCTCGAGCTGCTGCTGGGTGGGAGTGACCTTAAGATGCTGATCAAGGCCGGTCCAGTCGAAGGAGTCATCGCCCGCGTCGGGCAAATCATTCCCAACATAGTTATAGAAGTAGGTCACATCGTTTTCATCGATCACGCCGTTGCCGTCGAAGTCGAGGGTGCCCGTGGAGATGATGACCCAGTTGATGGTAGCGATCGGGGTGCCATCCTCTTCGAGCGCAGTGGCTGAGAGTGCCTTGAGGCCGCCCTTCTTCGAGGTTGCGGTCAGCTCAATCGTGTTATTGGAGGAGCCGCCGGCAAAGGAGAACGTGGCGGCGCCGTCGGCGATTTCAATGGCGGCGGGCTGGACATTGGTTTCAATGCACCATGCGGCGGCGGGCTTCTCCGCGACCTCGTCCAGTGCCGGGAAGGGGCCGTACCACTTCGTCTCGCCCGCGGGCGTCCATCCGAGGTAGAGTTCCTCGTCGCCCTTGACGATGTTCAGGCGGACCTTGGAGCCGGCGACCTCAACCGTCTGCTTGCCGGAGACATACTCCTTCGTCGCCTCGTCCTGGGTGAGGTAGACGACATAGTTCTTGGGATCCTGCGCGGGGGTGACAACCTCCGCGTCATCCCTCTGGCTGACCGTGTAGTTGACGCCCGCCTTCACCTGGAAGGCGGCCGCGTCGACAATCAGCGTCGCCGCATCGTCCTTGTCGCCCTTCACATAGAGCGGCTGGTCTCCATTGTCGTAGGTGAAGTAGACGACTGCGTCGCTGGCGACGACGAGCACCCACTGGTTGTCGTCGGATGTCGTGCGGATGTCAGTCCCGAGGCGCGCCATGTCGCCGCTGACACCTGCCGTGCCCCCGAAGTTCGCGGGGTTGGCCAGGAAGATGTCCTTCACTCCGAAGGGCATCGAGAAGGGAGGGAACGGGCTTTGGACGGCGGAGTTGCCCTGGCCGAAGACCAGGGACGGCGCGGCGGTGGCGGAGCCGACCCTGACATTCACCGTGAAGGGGGAAGCCGCCCAGACAGTCGCCGTCAACGTGAGAACGAGAACGGCCAGGATACCTGTTGTTCTTTTCATCTTGCTATGGATACCTCTTTGATGAAGGAGTCGTTTTCTTATGTGATATGAAAGGAGTGAACCCCTGCAACCCACGCGCAGGGAAACGAATTCATGTAAGCCTTCCAATATAGCGGACGGAAGGAAAATTTCACCTGTTTTATGCTTCTTGATTCGGTTGTTGGAGCTACTTTTTAGACGGGACGAAGTACCCCTTTCCGAATTCAGGGAAACCCGTTGCTCTGACCATCAGGGAGGAAGCCGTGTTCCAGGTGTAGACGCCCTCCGGGAGATTTTTTGTCGGCTGGAGGAATTCCCTGGTGGAGTCATCGACTCCTGCGACGATTCCGAGGAGGTTCCATACGCGGCGGAGCCTCTCTTCATTGAAGAACGAGTCGTCTCCCGAATCTCCTTGCGGCGCCCGTCCGGAAGCCACGAGCTTGGCGCCGTCGGCCTCGGAGTAGATCCAGAAGGCCGTGCCGTCATTGAGTTCGGAGAGGGATTCGACCTGGCGGAGGGCTCCTCCAAGTTCATCCGGGCTCAGGAATGCCATGACATCGCCGGGGAGATTTCGGCCGGCCACCTTTGCGGAGGCCAGGCTCGTGAACGGCAGGGAGACCAGGTTCCAGCCCTGGGAGAGGGCGACCGTGAAGGACTTGTCGTAGTACTTCTTGTCGGATTTGACGCGGATCGAGTAGGTTCCCGGAGGGAGGCTTGTGGTGACGGCGTTGCTTTCGGTGGCGTCGTTCCATACTGCGAGGGGCGTCCCGTCCCCCGTCTTTGCAACAAGTGAAATCGTACTTCCCGCGGGGAGTGCGCCGGCGATCCTGCGTATCGAGAGGAGGCATTTTCCGGAGTCGGCCTGCCTGGAAAGCACCAGGTCGTAGGAGGAGATGTCGATGGACAGGAAGTCACGGCACTTTGCGACGCATGTGGAGTAGGAGAGCAGCCCCTTCTGGAATGCGACTCGGTCGTCCTGCTGGTCGGGTGAGCCAGGGGGCAGCTCGCTTTCGCCCGTGAACTCCTCGGAGGCGACCCCGAAATAGACGACCTGGGGGGATTCGCTCCCGGGGAAGGAGACCGTAATCTCCCAGGCAACCAGGAGCTCCTTCACTCCGTCAAGGCCGGCAGGCAGCCCGGCGCCACAAAGCACAAGGGAAAAGCCCACCAGCGCGGCAAAAAGCAAAAGACGGATTCTTGTTTTTGAGAAAAATTCCATATTGTGCGGAAAATGGCCCGGTCGCGCAGGGCGGTTCACCGTGGCTGAAAACTCCATTACCCGACAGAAAGCAAGTCGTATGCCAACAAGGGCGCAAAGGACTTCTGCATAAGGACGCCAGGCAGATTATCCCTGAATATACTCCGTCTTATGGATTCAGAACCATCGAATGACAAGGGATTTTGAAGCCCGATCCCTCCCACACGGAGAGCATCCGCCCCGGGAATTGCCTTTTCTGGGGAAAGAAGAAAGGCCTCCGTGGATTTCGGAAGCCGTAATATGCTTATTTCAAGCGAGTTATAAAAATGGAGCCAGAAGTCGGATTCGAACCGACGACCGCCTGATTACAAATCAAGTGCTCTACCAGCTGAGCTATTCTGGCAAACTTTGTCGACAGGGTTAATTTACACCATTCCACGCCTTCTGCGTACCCCTTGGCCCGACAACCTGAGATTTTTTCAATGAATCGTTACCTGCCCCTGCTCTTTTTGTCAGTTTTTTTCACCTTTTGTCATGCTGCTCCATTATCCAGTTATCGGATAGCGGTGATACCCGAGGCGACAGCCGCCGAGCGTTGTGCAGGCGAGGAGCTTCGGGAGTACATACGTTTGTGTACTGGTGCGGTTCTGCCGTTGGTGGAGTATTCCCCTACCCTGAGCGGTCCCCTGCTTGTTGTCGGTCCCGTGGGGGATGCGTTGTCCCTCATGGGGCTTGGGTCGGTGGAGGAATTCAGGAAGGACGAGATATTTTTGCGCAGCGACGGCGACCGTCTTTTCCTATGCGGCGCCCGTCCCCGTGGCACCCTGTATGCTGTCTACGAGTTTCTGGAGCGGACCCTTGGCGTGATGTGGCTTGCCGCCGACGCCACCATCACACCGTCCTCCCCTTCCTCGCTGGAACTTCCCCCGTGGGACTATCGCTACGCGCCCGAGATATACATCCGCGCCGTCAGTTCCGAGAATACAGGTGGTGACCCTGCCTTTCACTCCCACCTTCGGAACAACGGCAGCTACCAGCCCAACGACATCAGGTACGGGGGGTGGAAGGACCTTGGCTTCCGGATGTTCGTCCACACCTTCGACATCCTTCTTCCGCCGGGCAAATACTTTGACCGTCATCCCGAGTGGTATTCCTACAGGAAGGAGCCCTTCAGGAAGGCGGCGCGCCGTCGTGACTCCCAGCTTTGCCTGACAAACAGGGAGATGCGCGAAGAGCTGGTCAAGGAGACGCTTCAGGCGCTGCGTGACGACCCTGGCTATGGCTTCATCTCAGTCAGTCAGAATGACAACACGAGATACTGCCAGTGCGACGAGTGCAACGACTTCATCCAGAAGCACGGCAACATCACCGACCTCTACATCGATTTTGTCAACGAGGTGGCCGAGGCGGTCGAGAAGGAATTCCCGGATGTGCTTGTGGAGACCCTCGCCTACAGATTCACACGCAATCCTCCGAAGACAATCTGGCCTAGGCACAACGTCGCCATACGGAGCTGCACCATCGAGGCGGCATCCTTCCAGACCCTTGAGACGCCCGGCCCCAACAGCCGCCTTCACGAGGACATGATTGGATGGGCGCCCCTGGCAAGGCAGATGCTCGTCTGGGACTACGTGACTGTCTTCAGAAAGTATTGGCAGCCTCATCCGAACTGGGCGACATTCGCCCCGAACATGCGCCTCTTCCGCGACTGCGGCGTAATCTCCGTCTTCGAACAGAACAACAGCAATGGCGGCGGCAGGGCGGCGGATCTTCCAGAACTCAGGAACTGGGTGCTCTCGAAACTTATGTGGAACCCCGACCTCGATACATTCGAGCTGATAGACCAATTCCTGGAGCCATACTACGGCCCCGCGGCGGAGTTCGTCAGAAAATACATCCATACAACGACAGAACTCGCAAAGGGCGCAGACAACTGCTATACCATGACAACCACGGGATGGCTCCCCGAAGATGTGCTGCTAAGCCTCTGGCACGAAGGGGAGGAACTCTGCGAAAGATTCGGGAAAAAACCGACATACGGCCCCAGAATCATCGCCGCAGTCCTGCCACTGGCAATGTGCGCAATGGAAAGGGGACTGACACCGCCGGAACCATGGAAGGCCGACGATTATGCGGACGAACTCCTCGCACGGCTCAACAGCCTGGGGGTAGTAACACTGACCGAACACGCCGACGCGCCAGGACATACGCCGGAACTCTGGAGAAGGAGGCTTAAGTAGGGAGGAGGGAGAAGAGGGGAGAAGGTAGTGCGTGGATGGCGCGCGTGGGCGAGCCCGTAAAGTAGGGAAGAGGGAGAAGAAAGGAGAAAGTAGTGCGTGGACACTTTGCAGTGGGCTTCCAAAGTAGGGAGTAGGGAGAAGAAGGGAGAAAGTAGTGCGTGGTTGGCGCGCGTGGGCGCGCCCGCACGGCGATTCCGCCGCGCGTCCATTGAGGGGGAGGGGCACGAATATTTTATTGTTTCCGTGTGTTTCGTGGTTTAAACTGTTTTTATATTTTTCGTGTCCATTCGTGTCCATTCGTGGTTCAAAATGTTTTATTTTCGTGTATTTCGTGCTTTTCGTGGTTTAAAATGATTTTTAGTGTCCATTCGTGTCCATTAGTGTCCATTAGTGGTTCAAACTGTTTATTCTTTTTCGTGTATTTCGTGCTTTTCGTGGTTCAAACTATCTTTTCTTTTTTCGTGTGCATTCGTGTGCATTCGTGGTTCAAAAGAGGCCCGCGGCAAAATACCTTCTTCTCCCTCATCCATCTCCCCTACCCCATGAAAAGTAATCTGGCATGAAATGGTTGAATAGCAAAAGCGCCGCTCGGCTGAAGCCAGGCGGCGCTTTTGCGTTGTGGGGTTCTTCTGCTGCTACTTGCCAGAGATCTGGCCGTGTCCGCGGAAGAGTCGTGTGGCGGAGAACTCGCCGAGGCGGTGTCCGACCATGTTTTCGGTCACGAAGACGTTGACGAAGGTCTTGCCGTTATGGACGGCGAAGGTCTGTCCGACGAATTCGGGAAGGATGGTGGAGCGTCTGCTCCAGGTCTTGATGGCGTCCTTCTTGCCGCTCTTTGTTGCCGCCTCCGACTTCTTCAGGAGGGAGTCGTCAACAAAAGGTCCTTTCTTGATACTTCTGGACATTTACTTCTTCCTCCTGGAGACGATGAAGTTGCTGGACTGCTTCTTTGGATTGCGTGTCTTGAAGCCCTTTGAGAGCTGTGCCCAAGGCGACTGTGGGTGTCCACCGCCGGAGGCGCGTCCTTCGCCGCCTCCCATTGGGGAGTCGACAGGGTTCTGGACGACACCGCGGACGTGCGGGCGGAATCCGAGGTAGCGGGACTTGCCTGCCTTTCCGAGCTTGATGTCGGAGTGTTCGACATTTCCGACCTGGCCGATGGTGGCGCGGCACTTGACATTGATCAGTCTGACCTCACCGGAGGGCAGGCGGACCTGTGCGTATCCATTCTCCTTTGCGCGGAGGATGGCGTACTGTCCCGCTGCGCGTGCGAGCTGTGCGCCCTTTCCGGGGACCAGTTCGATGCAGTGGATGTTGATGCCATCGGGGATGTTGGCGATGGGCATGTTGTTGCCTGGCTTGAAGTCAGCGGTGGGGCCGCTCACAAGAACGTCGCCCTGCTTGACGCCGACAGGCGCGGGGATGTAGCGCTTCTCGCCGTCCGCGTAGTGCAGGAGCGCGATGCGGCTGGTGCGGTTGGGGTCGTATTCGACTTCGGCGACCTTCGCGGGCACTCCGTCCTTGTCGTAGCGCTTGAAGTCGATGATGCGATAGCAGCGCTTGACGCCGCCGCCACGGAAGCGGACGGTCATGCGGCCGTAGTTGTTTCTGCCACCGGTGGAGTGCTTGCCCACGGTGAGGGACTTCTCGGAAGTGCGGCGGGTGAGCTCGGAAAAGTCACTCACCACCATTCCACGCCGTCCAGGGCTGGTAGGCTTGTATGCTTTGATTCCCATTATTAGGTTTCTCCTGTGTGAGTGACTTTAGAGCAACTCGATCTTGCCCTCAGAGAGCGTGACGACAGCCTTCTTCCAGTCAGGGCGCTTGCCCATCTTGGCGGAACGCATCCGCTTGGACTTGCCAAGGATGTTCATCGTGTTGACGGCGGACACCTTGACTTCGGGGAAGATCGCCTCGACAGCGGCCTTGATCTCAACCTTGTTGCTGGATGGATTGACCTTGAAGAGGTACTTGTTGAACTTGTCGGTCAGGTTCGTGCCGCGCTCGGTGATGAGAACGGTGTAAACCACATCGTATGGATTGAAGGATTTGTCCATCGTTGTCACTCCTATGCGAGACGCTCACCCAGCTTAGCCAGGCCTGCCTTGGTGATGACGATCTTCTTGAAGAGGAGCATCAGGTAGGTATTGACGCTGGTCGCCTTCAGGACGAGGACCTGCTGGAGGTTGCGCGCCGCCAGATCCAGGTTTTCGGTGTAGTCGTCCACCAGCACCAGTGCGTCGCTTCCTGCGTTGATTGCCTTGAGGAAGGCATTCATCTCCTTGGTCTTCGGGGTGTCGAAGGCGATGTCATCGACCACGATCACGTCTCCGTCGTCGAGGCGGTCAGTGAATGCGCGGCGCAGTGCCAGCTTGAGGACCTTCTTGTTGACGCTCTTGGAGTAGTCGCGGGGGACTGGTCCGAAGGCCACTGCTCCGCCCCTCCAGATTGGGCTGCTCTTGCCGCCGCTGCGTGCGCGGCCGGTTCCCTTCTGCCTCCAGGGCTTCGCCTGGGAACGGCTGCTCATCTTGGCGCGGTTCTTGGTGCAGGCGGTGCCGCTGCGCTGAGCCGCAAGGAAGGCCACCACGGCGTCCTTCACTGCCTGCTCACCCTTGTCGCGCACCAGCCAGCTCTCCTCGATGACTGCGGGGGCGCCAGTGTCGGCACCCTGCTGATTCAGGATATTGAGGTTAGACATAATTGGCATCCTCCCAGGTTATTTCTTGACGGCGCTGCGGACACAGACCACACCACCATTCGCTCCAGGGATCGCGCCCTTGACGAGAAGCAGATGCTCCTCCGGGCGGACGCCCACGACCTTCAGGTTCTGGGTTGTGCGGGTCACGCTGCCCATGTGTCCGGGCATCGGGTGTCCCTTCATGACCTTGCCTGGCTTTTCGCACATGCCGATGGAACCGGTGCGGCGGGTCCAGGCGCCACCGTGGGTTTCACGGCCGCCGGCGAAGCGCCAGCGCTTGACAACGCCCTGGAAGCCGCGGCCCTTGGTGGTGCCGGAGACATCCACGAACTCGTCCACAGCGAAGATATCCACATTCAGCACATCGCCGGCCTTCTGGGTCGGATCTGCGTCGAGGCGGATTTCCTTGATGACTTCAGGAGGATTGTTTTCGAGGCCTGCCGCCTTCACATTGCCCAGGACCGCCTTTGAGACGTTCTTGGCCTTGCGCTTGCCGAAGCCCAGCTGCAGTGCGCTGTATCCGTCCTTCTCCACGGTCTTCGCGGTGATGACGGTGCAGGGTCCGCAGTCGATGACAGTGACGGGGATGAGTGCTCCCTTCTCGTTGAAGATCTGCGTCATTCCCAGCTTTTTGCCGATGAGACCTTTTTTCATTTCAGTTGTCTCCCTGGCTTAGAGTTTGATGACGATCTCGACACCTGCAGGCAGCGAGAGCTTTCTGAGCTCGTCGACTGTGCGGACGGAGGGATTGATGATATCGAGGACCCGCTTGTGGGTGCGGATTTCGAACTGCTCCATGGACTTCTTGTCAACATGGGGGGAGCGGTTCACGGTGAATCGCTCGATTTTGGTAGGCAGTGGGATTGGTCCTGCCACCTGTGCGCCGGTACGCTTGACGGTACCGACGATGTCCGCTGTGGACTGGTCCAGGATCGTGTTTTCGAAGGCCTGGAGCCTGATGCGGATGGTCTGCTTGTTAGCCATGTCCTGTTCTTCCTGGTTATTTGTCTTGTCCGGGCCGTTTCTCCAATGCCGCGGGCTCGGCGGTGAACAGCGCCCGTCCTGCGGAGATTGACCGCAAGGCGGTGGCATAGGAGACGATTTCGACCATTGGGACAAGAGCGACTGCGCGAGATCCCCCTCCTGGCAGAGCATCCACCTGCAGGACCCTTGCCCTTCGGGCGGAGAGGTCGTTCAGGATGGCGCCGATCTGTTCGGCTGGAGAGCTCACTTCGAGCCGCATCACAGGTTCCATCACGACTTCGCCGGCCTCTTCGAGTGAATCGACGAGAGCCAGGCGTGTTGCGGTTAAGAACACCGGTTCGGAAGTGTCTGGCGAGACGCTGGACACCTCCAGGACTGTGATGCGCGTGTTCGTCAATGGGTAGCCCGTGGGGTTTCCGCCATCGACGAATTCCGTTGTGGCCTGCTGGATTGCCTCGCAGCATTCCAGAGGCAGCGTGGTGGACTCCCTGAAGGGGAACTCCACCACTGCGCCGCTGTTTGGTGGCAGCGGCTCAAATTCTACTTCGACCCTTGCCTGGACCGTGAGGGCCGGCGAGAGCTGTCGTCTGAACTCCCGTTCCAGACGGCACTTTGAGGCGACCGTGGTCCTGTATGCGACCATTGGGGCGCCCGCCCGCGTCTTGACGCGGTATTCGGACTTGAGCCTTTCCCTGACGACCTGGAGATGGAGTTCTCCGAGGCCGGAGGCGGTGCACTGTCCGTCCCTCGGTCCGTTCTTCCAGCGGATTGTAGGGTCTTCTTCCGCGAGGGCCTCGAGTGCCTTCGGGAGGTTTTTCCTGTCATCCGCGTCGACTCCCTCCAGGACGAGGGAGAGGACTGGCTCCGGGAACTTCATCTTCGCGAGCCTGAGGACGGGGGCTCCGTCTTCGAGGAGCGTGTCCCCTGCGCGGATTGCGGGGAGGGGTTCTTCCGGGGTTGCGGCGAGTCCCACCACTTCGCCCGAGGAGGCGGATGGGATTTCCTCTGCATCGGAGGCCCGCAGCCTCCAGACGCGCCCCACTCTCCAGGAGAGCTCCCTGTTTGCGTCCCGCAGGAGCATTCCAGCCTCGACAGTGCCGCTGTAGAGGCGAACCGCCAGGTAGTCGCCAGGCCACGGGGACCTGACAAGCTTGACTGCGGTCATGACCGCGTAGGGCCTGCCCTTCGGCGAAAGGAAGCTCTCGCCAAGAGCGGGGAAAGTCCGTCGCCCCCAGGGGGAGGACATCCGTTCCGCCGGCGACGGGAGGTATGAGACGACTGCGTCCAGCAGTGTCCTCACCCCCCAGCCCTCCTTCGAGGAGCCGCAGAGGACCGGGATGACCTGGTTCTTCAGCGTTGCCTGCCGGATTGCCATGTCCAGCGCGCCGCGGTCGGGGAACCGCCCTGCGAGGTAATCCTCCAGCAGCGAGTCCTGGCACTCGGCGAGAGTCTCCAGCAGGATCCTCCGTCCGTCCCAGAGTGCGAGTTCCACATCCTCTTCGGGGGGTGTCTCGTCGGCGGGGCCGTAGAGTTCTCCGGTGAGGAGGTTCAGGATTCCGAGGAGTCTTCCCCGGGGGTCCGTTATCGGCCTCGCCAGGGGGAGCGGCCTGGTTTTTCCGAAGAGGCGTCCCATCTGGGCGAGGACGCCTTCGAAGTCGGCGCCTTCCCTGTCGAGCTTGCTTACGAAGGCAAGCCCGGGGAGGCCGTATCCGGCGGCGCGCCGCCAGACCATCTCCGACTGGGCCTGGACGCCGCGCACTGCGCAGAAGACCGCGATTGCGGAGTCCATGACGCGGAGCGAACGCTCCACCTCGGCCGTGAAATCGATGTGCCCCGGCGTGTCCAGAAGCGTGAGCTGGTATCCGCGCCACGGGCAGGTCACTGCCGCGCTGACGATTGAGATGCCGCGCTCCCGTTCCTGCAGCAGGTAGTCGCTGACGGTGGTGCCGTCCTCGACCGCCCCGCACACGCGAAGCTGGCCAGTCTCGTGGAGAATCCTCTCCGTCAACGTGGTCTTGCCTGCGTCGATGTGGGCGATGATGCCGAAATTTCGGATGAAATCACTGGGCTCATCCATCGCAGGCGGGTTTCCGTCGGCCTTGGGAGGGTGATTCCCGGGGCCGGTATTCCGACCGCCTTGGGGAAGGCGGTGCGGAGGCGATTACAGAAGACGCCCTGCCAGCGGAATTGAAGGCAGGGCATCGGGGAAGGGGTCAAGACTAGCGGAAGTGCGCGAAGGCCTTGTTGGCGTTGGCCATCTTGTGGACGTCGTCGCGCTTCTTGATGGTGTTGCCCGTGTTGTTGTAGGCATCCAGCAGTTCTGCGGCGAGGGCGTGGCAGGTATCCATGCCCTTGCGGCCACGGGAGTAGGTCACCAGCCAGCGCATTGCCAGGGCGACCTGGCGGCTTGCGGGGACTTCCAGGGGCACCTGGTAGGTGGCACCGCCGACACGGCGGCTCTTGACCTCGAGGCGCGGCTTCGCGTTCTCAAGGGCGCCAAGGAAAAGGTCCAGCGGCTCCACATCGTTGCGCTTCTCCTTCAGGAGGTCGAATGCGCCGTAGACGATGTTCTGGGCGGTGGATTTCTTGCCGCACAGCATGATCGTGTTGATCAGCCTGGCGACCAGCTCGTTGTTATAGCGCACATCCGGAATCAGAGCGCGCTTGACAGCCTGACGTCTTCTCATAGTACCTTAGAAATTCTCCGTGTTCCTGAAATTACTTCTTCTTCTTGGCGTCGGCGGCACCTGCCTTCGGACGCTTCACACCGTACTTCGAACGGCCACGGCGGCGCTTGTCAACACCGAGGGTGTCAAGCTTGCCGCGGACAACGTGGTAGCGGACACCGGGGAGGTCACGGACACGGCCGCCACGGACCAGCACGACGCTGTGCTCCTGGAGGTTGTGGCCCTCGCCGCCGATGTATGCGGTGACTTCCTGGCCATTGGTCAGACGGACGCGGCAGACCTTGCGCAGCGCGGAATTCGGCTTCTTGGGAGTACGGACGGTCACCAGCATGCAGACGCCACGGCGCTGCGGGCACTTCTCGAGTGCACGCACACGGCTCTTCGCGGGCTTCACGGAGCGACCTTTACGGATCAATTGGTTGATAGTAGGCATTCAACAGGATTCCTGATGTTATTATATGGGGACAAAAAAGGGGTATGGTCAAGTGCAGTCGCTTAATATACATCGGGTTCAAGTCATTTCAAGACAAGACGGAATATTTGTGGCGAGGGTTTCGTGAAGCGCGGCGTGCCTGGCCCCCGGAATCATGGGACATTGGGGGGCAGCCTCCGATTTCTAAGGAATTATATTTGGCCGAATCCACGTTTTTTCGCATTGTCCGATTCATCACACCAAAAACAAGGAACATCACCATGGACGCCGAGAAGAGCAAGGGCAACCCCTACGGCTATTTCGATTCTGAGAAAAGCGAATACGTAATCACCTCGCCGCTGACGCCCCGGGCGTGGATCAACTACCTGGGAGGCGTCTCAGACATGGACGCATTCGTCTCCAACCGCGCCGGCGGGACGGTCTGGTACAAGCAGCCCCACACCGGGCGCCTGACGCGCTACCAGTACATGGCGCAGCCCGAGGACAACCCTGGCTTCTTCCTATACATAAGGGACATGGGTGAACTTTGGACGCCCTCCTTCATGCCTACGAGGACTCCGCTGGACCGCTACGAGTGCCGCCACGGCCTCTACTACACCACCTTCGATTCCGAAAAGAACGGCATTGGCGTGAAGGTCCGCTACATGATTCCCAGAAAGGACCCGGTGATGCTCTGGGACATCACATTCACGAACCACCGCAAGGAAGAGGCGGTCTTCTCCGCCTATCCATACCAGGACTTCGCCATGCGGGACGTGCAGAAGGAAGTCCTCTTCTTCCACTTCTGCGGCAACCAGATGACTGGATTCTACGACAAGGGGGTCGGAGCGCTGCGCCTGGACTACTTCGCCTACGAGGCGATTCACAAGGGATACACCCTCTTCAATGCCTCCAAGCCCTTCTCATCCTACGAGATGAGCCGCGACAAGTTCATTGGCCGCTGCCGTGCGGAGTCCAGCCCCGAGGCGCTGGACACGGGGGAACTCCACAACTCCGAGGTCCCCGGCGCAGGATTCTGCGTCTGCGGATGCCTCCGCCTGGATTTCAGACTGGCGCCAGGCGCATCGGAACGCGTCATCGTCAAGCTGACAGCCAGCCCAAATCTGGAGGATGCGGCGGCGCTCCTGCGGAAATACGACGATTTCGCGGCGGTGGACGAGGCGGCTGCGGACTTCGAGGCGTGGTGGCGGGAGAGGCTTGACCGGTGCCAGGTCAAGACCCCCGACGCCGGACTGAACGAAATGCTGAACGTGTGGCTTCCCAAGAACATCAAGACCACAATGCGTTGCGGACGATCCATCTCCCAGAGGCATACGGGCTGCCACACATCCAAGGCCTTCCGCGACACCATGCAGGACATCATGTCGGGGATACTCTTCTTCCCCGAGGAAACCCGCGACAACATCCTCCTGCTGATGCGTTCCATACGCAGAAGCGGCCAGTGCACCCGCAACATCGACCCGTCCACCTTCAAGTGCGACACCCCGGACTACATCCGGTGCGATTCCATCGTATGGGGCGTCTTCACAGTGGCAAAATACGTCTGCGAGACAGGCGACTGGGGATTTCTGCGGCATCCCGTGCCGGACTACGAGGGCGATCCCTCCACCGTCATCGGGCTCCTGCTTCGCGGAATGCACTTCACGGGCGAGCAGACGGGCGCACACGGGCTGCCGAAGCTCTTCGACTGCGACTGGAACGACCAGCTGGTGGTGGTCAGCGCCATCCTGGACAGCGGTGAGAGCATCATGGTGGCCGAGCAGTATATCGTGGCGGCAAAGGTGCTCCTGGGCCTGCTGGACGAATCCGAGACGGAGGAGCGCGCCTACCTGGAGGGGAAAATCCAGGAGTTCACAAAGGCGTTGGAAAGCCCGCTTGTGTGGGACGGCGCATGGTACCGGCGGCTCCTCTTCCCGCATGACTACATGGGAGGCAAGGCGAATGAGGAGGGACAGCTCTTCCTCAACACACAGACCTGGGCCGCCATTGCGGGGACGCTGGACCCGGCCCATGTCCGCCAGGCGCTTGAGAGTGTCTACGAACACCTGAACAGCCAATACGGACTGCGCCTCTACGAGCCGCCCTTCACCAGACTGCTGGACGGGGAGCGCTACTGCGGAAACGTCCCCGGCGCGGGTGAAAACGGGGGGCTCTTCTACCATGCGAACACCTGGGCCATCATCGCCGAAGCCAAGCAGGGGAATGCCCGGCGCGCCTGGGAGTATTTCAACCACATCATGCCAAACCGCCGCGCCGAGGACGCGGACCTCTACGAGCGGGAACCATACGCCTTCGCATCATGGTGCTATGGCCCAGACAACGCATCCTTCGGAAAGGCAGCCCTCTCGCACCTCACGGGCGGCGCATCATGGATCTACCGCACGGCCACGGAGTTCCTCCTGGGAGTCCGCCCCGTGAAGGACGGAGTGAGAATCATCCCATGCATCCCCGCCGAATGGGAGGGATACAGCATGGAACGCACAATGGCGGGAGTCAGATACCATATAGAAGTGCGCAACCCGGAACACAAGACAGGGCCAGGCGTCCAGCTGACGGTGGACGGCAAGGAAATCGACGGCGATTTCGTAAGGCACCCCGCCCCAGGAAGCCAGGTCCACATCGTGGCAACAGTCATATAAAAGCCAGGCCGTCAAGCGGAGTGAAAAGGCTGCAATAACATGGGAATGAAGGACTGAAAGTCATAACATCTTCATTCCCAACATGTTATGCAATCTTGCACTCCCCTTTCGTGGCATTCGCCGGGAGAATAGCATCTAAACCGCCTAGCGGTGGCAGGGTATTAGCCGCGTGCGCACCCACGGCTGGGCGCCTGGAGTTCCTCCTCTCCAGGGAAACCTGCGCAAAAAAAAAGACTCCGCGATTCACAGGGGAACCACGGAGTCTTTTCCAGTCTGCTGATGAAGAAAACTACTTCTTCTTGCCGCAGGCCTTGGTGCAGCACTTCTTGCCGTTGAACTTAGCGGCATCTTCCTTGCTGACGAAGCGGGTCAGGTTGCGGCCATCCTTGGTGACTGCCTTGAACGCGGAGCGGCCATTTTCGAAGGTCACGCACTCGGTGACTTCTGCCTCAACGGACTTGCGGGTCTTCACATCCCAGAACTTTGCTTTCATCGGGAATTTCCTCTTGGATTGTTGGGACAATGCGTTGTTGCGACGACTCCAGACCGCCGGGAGTGGCGACTGGAAGGGATCCAGTTCATGCCATTACGGGTGGCACATTTAAGATTATATGCATAACTTTACTTTTTTCAAGCAATTTTCGACGATTTATGCAAAAAAAGACGACTTTTTTGGAAAAAGTTTGATTTTGGCAGGTTTTCGTGGGTGCATCCAGGTGGTTTTTGCGGAGGTGTTTCCGGGGGATGTTGTGGTTTAGGATTTGAGGTGATGTGGTCGCGAGGAAGCATTTGATTATGAGTTTAGATTATGTGGCTTTACCTCCGATGCGGCGAAAACCGTTCACCCACACCTCCCTTTTCCGATGGACTCCATAGTCATCCAGGGCGCCAGCCAGCACAACCTGAAGAATCTGACACTGTCGATTCCGCGCAACAAGCTCGTGGTCATCACGGGTCCCAGCGGCAGTGGCAAATCTTCGTTGGCCTTTGACACCCTGTATGCCGAGGGGCAGCGCCGCTATGTGGAGAGCCTTTCCGCGTATGCACGGCAATTCCTTGACAGATTGGCAAAGCCCCAGGTCGAACACATAAGCGGGCTTTCGCCGGCGATTGCCATCGAGCAGCGCGTGGCGGGTTCCTCGCCCAGGTCGATTGTGGCGACCACCACCGAAATCTACGACTACCTTCGCCTGCTATACACCCACCTCGGGGTGCCCCACTGCCCGAAGTGCGGAAAGGAGATCTCATCCCAGAATGCGGAGAGCATCTGCCGGCAAATCATGAAGTATCCCGGTGGCAGGAAGATGATGATCCTCGCGCCATACGTCCACGGCAAGAAGGGCGAGCACGTGGAAGTGCTTGACCAGATGCGGCGCGACGGATTTGTCCGTGCGAGGATTGACGGGGCGCTTGTCTCCCTTGACGACAAGATTTCGCTGGGGAAGACCCTGCGCCACTCCATCGAAGCCGTGGTGGACCGTCTTGTGACGGGGTCCTTGGAGCCTGGCCGTCTCAACGACTCCGTGGAGCTTGCCCTGAAGCGCGGCAATGGTGTCCTGGTGGTCCTGCTGGAGTCCCCCGAGGAGGCTGGCGGCTGGCACGAGGAGCGCATGAGCGAGAGCCTTGCCTGCGTTGACTGCGGAGTCTCCTTTGGCGAGCTGGCACCCAGGAACTTCTCCTTCAACTCCCCCTTTGGCGCGTGTCCTGGATGCGACGGGCTTGGCAAGCACCTCACCTTCACCGAGGAGGGGGTCATTCCCGACCCGACCCTTTCCATACGCAGGGGTGCGATTCCCCTGTGGCGCCGGGGCCCCCGCTTTGTCGTCCTCCTCTACAACCACTACCTGCGGTGTCTTTCGGAGCAATTCGGCTTCTCCCTGACGACTGCCTGGCAGAAGCTTCCGGCGGAGATCCGCAAGATGCTGCTTTATGGTTCTGGCGACCGTGTTGTCACCTTCGACTACTGGCAGAAGGGGAAGATCCACGAGTGGCGCAAACCCTTCGAGGGAATCATCCCGAACCTGGAGAGGCGTCTCCGCGAGACCGACAACGAGGAGTTGCGCGCCCGCCTGGAGGCGGTCTCGGTTTACGAGGAGTGCAGCCTGTGCCATGGCGAGCGCCTCAAGCCCGAATATCTGGCCGTGACCCTGGGCGGCCTCAACATCAGCCAGTTCTGCGCACTCTCGATTGACGGCGCGCTGGAGTTCCTGGACAACCTGAAGCTCACAGACCACCAGCAGAAGATCGGCGCCGAACTCCTCAAGGAAATCAGAAACAGGCTCGGCTTCCTCAGGACAGTCGGACTCAACTACCTCACGCTCAACCGGGAAAGCGGAACACTCTCCGGAGGAGAATCGCAACGCATACGGCTCGCAAGCCAAATCGGCTCGGGACTCGTGGGAGTCCTCTATATCCTTGACGAACCCTCCATCGGACTCCACCAGAGGGACAACGACAGGCTCCTCGCCTCGATGAAGAGCCTGCGGGACCTCGGAAACACCGTGATTGTCGTGGAACACGACCTGGACACCATGCGCGCCGCAGACCACCTCATCGACCTGGGGCCCGGCGCAGGACGCAACGGAGGATACCTCGTCGCACAGGGGACGCCGGACGAAGTGGCCGCCACCCCCGGCAGCGTCACGGGGGACTACCTGGCCGGGCGCCGCTCGATTCCCGTCCCGAAGAGGCGCAACCGCGGCAGCGGCGGCTTCCTGACCGTCAAGGGCGCCACCGAACACAATCTCAAGAACCTGAACGTCAAGATTCCGCTGGGCCTGCTCTGCTGCGTGACAGGCGTCTCCGGATCTGGCAAGTCCACCCTTGTCAACCACATCATACGCCCTGCCCTGAACAAGCACTTCGGGATAAAGGACGACGTACCCGGGGCCTGCAGGAAGATCGAGGGCATTGACAAGATTGACAAGATGATAGTCATCGACCAGGGTCCCATCGGCAAGACCCCCAGGTCCAACCCAGCCACCTACACCGGGCTCTTCGACCTCATCCGCGAGGTCTTCGCCATGACCAACGACGCCAAGCTTCGCGGCTATACGCCGGGGCGTTTCTCCTTCAACATCAAGGGCGGGCGCTGCGAGGAGTGCAAGGGGGACGGCATCAAGAAGATTGAGATGCAGTTCCTGCCGGACGTCTACGTCCCCTGCGAGCAGTGCCATGGGCTCCGCTACAACACCGAGACCCTGAACGTCCGTTTCAAGGGGCGTTCCATAGCTGACGTCCTCGCCATGTCCGTGAACGAGGCGTGCGAGTTCTTCGCATCCATGCCCAGGATCATGCGCAAGCTTGAGACCTTGCGGGACGTTGGTTTGGGCTACATCCATCTTGGGCAGCCGGCGACCACCCTTTCCGGCGGCGAAGCCCAGAGGGTCAAGCTGGCGACAGAGCTTTCCCGCAGGGCGCAGGGGCACACTCTCTACCTGCTTGACGAACCCACCACGGGGCTCCATGTCTCCGACATCGCACAGCTCCTGAAAGTCCTCGAATCACTCCGCGACCAGGGCAACTCGATCATTGTCATCGAGCACAACCTCGACGTAATCAAGACCGCCGACTGGATAATCGACCTGGGGCCCGAGGGTGGCGACCAGGGCGGCACCCTTGTCGCGGAGGGCACCCCCGAGCAGGTCGCCAAGTGCAAGAAATCCTACACGGGGCAGTTCCTGGCTGCCTCACTATCCCAATAACCTGACATGTCTTTCGAATCGGAAATATCCCGCCGCCGCACCTTTGCAATCATCTCCCATCCTGACGCGGGCAAGACGACCCTGACCGAGAAGCTCCTGCTCTACGGCGGCGCCCTCCAGGCGGCCGGCTCCGTCCGCGCAAAGAAGAATCAGAAGAACACCACCAGCGACTGGATGGATCTGGAGCGGGAACGCGGCATTTCCGTCTCGTCGACCGTTCTCCAGTTCGAATACCGCGGATATTGCATCAACCTTCTTGACACGCCCGGCCACAGGGACTTCTCGGAGGACACATACCGGGTCCTGACGGCGGTCGACTCCGTCATCATGGTGATTGACGCAGGAAAGGGCATCGAGGAACGGACCAGGAAGCTCTTTGAAATCTGCAGGCTGCGCGGAATCCCCATCTTCACATTCATGAACAAGATGGACCGCCCCGCCAGGAATCCCCTGGAATTGCTGGACGACATCGAAAAGACCCTCGGGCTCGAGGTCTTCCCTGTGACATGGCCTCTGGGCGACGGCCCCGACTTCAAGGGAGTCTACGACCGGCTCACCCACAAGCTCCACCTCTTCACCAACCAGGGGCACGGGGCGGCGAAGGCCGCCGCACAGACCACGGGGCCAGACGACCCGCAGCTGGCGGCGCTGCTCTCGCCAATGATGCTCAAGGAGTGGCAGGACCAAATCGAATTGCTCTCAATGGCAGGAGAGGAATTTGACGACGAACTTGTGCGTTCCGGCCAGATGACGCCCATCTTCTTCGGCTCGGGAATCAACAACTTCGGCGTCCAGCTCCTCCTCGACTACTTCGTCGACCACGGAATGCCGCCGCTGCCGCGAAAGTCCTCCCTGGGCGAAATCGCGCCGACACGGGAGGAATTCTCCGGATTCATCTTCAAAATCCAGGCGAACATGGATCCAAACCACCGCGACTCCATGTCGTTCGTGCGTGTCTGCTCGGGGCAGTTCGTCAAGGACATGACAGTCCCGAACCCCCGCGGCGGCCGGGCGCTCCGGCTCTCATATCCCCAGAAGCTCTTCGGGCAGGGCCGCGACTCGATTGAGAATGCCTACCCCGGCGACATCGTCGGGCTGGTCAGCCACGGCAGCTTCAGGATTGGCGACACGCTCACCACAATCCCGGGGCTCGTCTACAATGAAATCCCGAGATTTGCGCCGGAGGTCTTCTGTTTCCTGCGGAATGCCGCCCCCTCGAAGTACAAGCAATTCACCGAGGGGCTCGAGCAGTTGCTGAACGAGGGTGCAATCCAGGTATACCATCTCCACAGCGATGTGAACCGCGCACCCCTGCTTGGCGCAGTGGGACAGCTCCAGTTCGAGGTCGTAAAACACCGCATGGAGACTGAATACAATGCGGAAGTCCGCCTGGAGGACACGCCGTACACCCAGATAAGATGGCTTGCAAATGCCGCCGACGCCGACAAGTTCAAAGGCGCGTATCTTGGCAGCAACGTCCGACTCGCTGTCGACCACGAGGAGATGCCTGTCCTCCTCTTCCCGGACTCCTGGGCGGTGAACTACTTCGTCGAGAAGAACCCCGACATCCAGCTGCTCACACACTCCCCGATGCAGGGAGACACCATCTAGCGGACACACGTAAATGCCCAAGTGCCGCGCAGACCAGCTTGCAGTCAAAAGGGGGCTCTGCCCATCCCGCGCACTGGCGCAACGCCTCATCGAGGATGGGAAGATCCGGCTGGAGGACGGCAATGCACTCCGAAAGAGCGGGCAGCTCGTCGACGAGGACGCACGCCTGGTGCTGGACGCGCCGCCGAAATATGTCTCGCGTGGCGCGGAGAAGCTGCTGGCCGGCATCGAGGCGTTCAGCCCGGAAATAGAGGGTGCGGTCGCACTGGACCTGGGAGCCTCCACGGGGGGCTTCACGGACGTCCTTCTGCAGCACGGCGCCCAAAAGGTATACGCAGTCGATGTGGGACACGGGCAGCTTCACGAAAAGCTCAGGAATGACCCGCGGGTAGTCTCACTGGAGGGAGTGAATGCACGCGACCTCGACGACAGGATTATCCCCGAGAAGATCGACATCCTCGTGGGGGATGTCTCATTCATATCGCTGACGCTTGTGCTGCCTCCATGTGCGCCGCTCCTCAAGCCCGGCGCGCAAATCATCGTCCTCGTCAAGCCGCAGTTCGAGGCAGGGCGCGAGGCCATCTGCTCACAGGGAGTCGTCAGGGACGAAAACGTCCGCCGCCAATGCGTCGAGCGCATCCTGGAGTTTGCCCGCGGAAACCTGGGCTGGCAGGTCATCGGCACCGTGCCCTCCCCTATCCTCGGGCCGAACGGAAACCAGGAATTCCTGGCGGCATTCTCCACTGGAAGGAGCTGATAGCAGACAGGGCGTCGAGAATGTCCCGCCTCCCCATAGCGCCTCAAGCGAACCACGCAGCGGTGGCTGGAGCGAGGCGCACCCCAGGGCGGAACCGTCCCGCGAGTGCCCCTCTCGGCCTCCTCTCCCCGGCCTACTTCTCCCTTATCAACTGGAGCGCATTGGCGTTTGTGAGGATTTCCTCGACTTCGGAGTCGGAGAGCCTGAGCCTTCGGCGCAGCAATTCGATTTCGTCGTTGCAGTCGAAGAGCGGGTAGTCTGATCCGAAGAGGAAGTTTTTTCGTGGGAATGAATTGAAGATACCCTCGAGGAGTTCCTGCGGTATTGCGAAGAGCGAGCTGGAGGTGTCCATGTATATGTCAAGTCCCTTGAGTGCATCGACGACATACTGCCAGTGCCAGACTCCGCCGAAGTGTGCCGCAATCATTTGCAGCCTCGGGTGCTTTCTCTTGATTGCGGCCACCTTGTATGGGCACGACGGATTTTCGGCGGGCGGCAATTTGTCTCCCACGTGGACAAGCAGCGTGAAGTGGCCTTCGATTGCCCCGAAGAAACTGTCGAGGCGCGGGTCGTCAAGCCTGAACCCCTGGAAATCGGGGTGCAGCTTGATTCCCCTGATGCCGTTGTCCCAGAGATACGCCAGCATTTCGTCCATCTTCTCGTAATCGGGATGCATAGTCCCGAATGGAATCACCCCTGGGTGTTTCAGCAGGGAGACCGCGTATTGGTTTGCCGGTTCGACCTGCTCCTTTTTCGTCGCGGCGGCCAGCACGGCCGAGTATTGGATGCCCGCCCTGCGGAGACGGGGTTCCATATCCTCCAGCAGTCCATTGCCGATTGCGGGGATCCCGTAGTGCTGCTGGAGTTGTTCCACGACCTTCGATGCAATCTTCGGATGGAATGCGTGGGCGTGGATATCTATGCGTGGAAGGGAAGACATTCCTATGTCGAGATAATGTTGTGTCAAGTGAAAGAGCGCGATGCCGCGCCTCAGGGCGACACCACGCTCTTGGGTTCACTCGGATTTGACTGGTTGATGCGGAAGGCGGTCGTCAGGCGTTCTTCTCCGCCCACTGGTGCACATATTCCAGAAGCTGTTCGTTGAGCGGAATGAGCTTCGGGCGCTTTGCGAAGCTATTGGCGAGTGCGTGCAGGAAGGCGTCCTTGGGCAGCCGTGTGATGCCGAGGGCCGCGATGAGTCCGAACATGACCGTATTTGCGCCCTTCGGGTTGCCGCCCTCGTCGGCGAGCTGCTGTGCGGGCACGGCGATGCCGCGCACCCCCTCGGGAATCTCCACGTCGCCCATCACTGCGTCGTAGATGATCACGCCACCCGGCTTCACGTCGTTCTTGAACTTCTCGATTGACGGGCGGTTCATCGCCACCAGCAGGTCCGAATGATAGATGACGGGAGATCCGATCGCGTGGGTCGCCAGGGTCACGGAGCAGTTCGAGGTGCCGCCGCGCTGTTCGGGGCCGTAGGAGGGATACCAGGAGACATTGCGGCCGGCGGCAAGACCCGCCTGCGCAATCATAGTCCCAAGGGAAAGGACGCCCTGCCCGCCAAAGCCGGCAATCTTCACCTGGACATCCGGCTGGCTTCCATCCGCGCAAACCGCCTTGGCCTCGGACTTGGAGTCGATGAAGAGGCTGTCAAGGGACTCCTTCGTGAAGTCGGACTTGGGGCGGGCCACTGGCTGGGCCTCCGTATTGTCGCGGAAGTTGCCCAGCGGAAACTCCTGGGTCATCACCTCGTTGACCCACTTGTTGGTTTCGGTGGTGGACATCTTCAGGTTGGTCGGGCACGCGGAGAGCACCTCCACGAAGGTGTATCCCTTGCCATCCTTCTGAATCTGGAGGGCCTTGCGGATTGCGGCGCGCGCCTTGCGGATATGCGCCGCGTCAGTGAGGGCGACACGCTCGACGAAGACCGGCGCCTTCAGGTTGCTGATCAGCTCGCACATGTGTATTGGGTAGCCCTGCGTCAGGGGATCCCGTCCATTCGGGCAGGTGACGGTCTTCTCCCCCACGAGCGTGGTCGGCGCCATCTGCCCGCCTGTCATGCCGTAGACCGTGTTGTTGACGAAGAAGACCGCGATCTTCTCGCCGCGGTTGGCGGCCTGCAATGTCTCGTTGAGGCCGATGGAGGCAAGGTCGCCGTCGCCCTGGTAGGAGATGACCACATTGTCGGTGGCGCGGCTGACGCCAGTCGCAACCGCGGGGGCACGGCCGTGGGCGACCTGGATGTTGCCGCAGTCAAAGTAGTAGTACGCGAAGACGGCGCATCCTACGGGGCTGATCATGACGGCCTTGTCCTGGAGTTCAAGGTCGTGGAGCGCCTCGCCGATGAGCTTCGTCAGGACACCGTGCCCGCAGCCGGGGCAGTAGTGCGTCGCAGTCTGGGCGGAACCGCCCTTCCTCGGAAAACTCTTGTACAGTCCAGTCGATTTGATGATTTTTTCAGACATGAGTAGTTCCTCCTTTTCGACTAGAGTGCATCCATGATCTGCTTGAGGTCAAGGAGATTGCCGCCCAGGCGGTAGACCAGGTCCACTGGCTTGCGGCAGTCGATGGCCAGCTTGATGTCGTCCCGCATCTGGCCATTGCTCATCTCGACGGAGATGAATCTCTTGACGCCGCCGTCGGCCATCTCGCGGAGCCGGGCCTTCGGGAACGGGAAGAGAGTCTTCGGGCGGAGCATTCCGACCTTCTTTCCGGCGGCGCGCGCCATGTCGACCGCGCTGTGCGCGATGCGGCTGCAGATGCCGTATGCCACAATCACGGTATCCGCGTCGTCGGTCATGTATTCGTCCCAGCGCGCCTCCTCGGCCTCGATGCGCGCATACTTGTCCTGGAGCTGGTAGTTGAACTTCTCGAGCTGGTCGAAGTCCAGGAAGATGCTGGTGACGAGATTGGGGCGCGTCTCAGGCGTGCCCGCCACCGCCCAGGATGCGTCCACGGTGGGCTCGACGGCCTTTTCCGGGAGCCTGAGGCTCTCCATCATCTGTCCGAGGGTGCCGTCCGCCAGCACGAAGACAGGCGTGCGCCACTTGAAGGCGAGGTCGAATGCGGCCATCGTGAAGTCACACATCTCCTGGACGCTGTTGGGGGCGATTACGATGCACTTGTAGTTGCCGTGGCCGCCGCCCTTGACGACCTGGTTGTAGTCGCCCTGTTCCGGCCCGATGTTGCCAAGTCCAGGGCCCGCCCTCATGACATCCACGATCACCACAGGCAGCTGGGCGCCGGCGCAATACGAGATGCCCTCGCTCATCAGCGAGATTCCGGGGCCGCTGGAGGCCGTGAAGACGCGGTGCCCTGCGGAGGCGGCGCCGTAGCACATGTTGATCGAGGCCTCCTCGGACTCGGCCTGGAGGAACTTCCTCCCGACCATCGGGAAGTACTTCGACGCCTCCTGGAGGACTTCGCTGGCAGGAGTGATGGGATATCCAAAGTAGCAGTCGGCACCCGCATAGAGCGCGCCGATGACGACCGCAGTGTTGCCTTTCACCAATTTGCTGGCCATGTTATCTTCCTCCCTGTGTCAGTCCTTCTGGGGGATGTGGACTTCAATCGCGTTGGGTTCCGGGCAGCTGTAGAAGCAGCTCGCACAGCCAATGCAGCCCTCGCCTACATACTCGCAGGAGTAGTACCCCCGGTCGTTGAGCTTCTTTCCGATTCGCAGACAGCCCTTGGGGCATGCGACAACGCACCTGGAGCAGGATTTGCACTCATGCGGATCGATTACTGGATATGGCTTGGTCTTGTCGATTTCCATGACTCTTCCTCCTTGCCGTGGTTGAAATTCTGAAAATTGCCTGTTTCCGTGGAGCAGGCGGTCGAAGGGCGGGCGCCGCCTAGTCCAGGAAGAACCTCCTGAGTTCGGAAGGGACCTTGATTGCGCAGACCTCGTCAAGGCTGGCAAGGCTGCAGATGCGGGATGCCTGATGCGCAATATACTGCATGTACGGGCTGTCCTGGTCCTTGGGCGCAACAGTGAGAATGATGAGGCGCAGGGGTTTGCCGTCCTCCTCGACGGGGGTGTCCTGGCGGCAGATTGCCACGACGGAGACCATCTGCCTGACGGTGGAGGACTTGGCATGGGGCATTGCAACCCCCTTGTCCATGACCGTGGAGGCCTGGGCCTCGCGGGCAAGCACGTCCTGGAGGCACGCGGCATAGTCGCCGACATGGCCGCAGCGGTAGAGGTGGCGGACCATCTCCTCGATGGCGCCCATGTACGTGGTCGCCTGCAGGTCGACTATGGCGCCGCCCTCGGGAATGATCTTGTCCAGGGAGAGGGAATCATGCCCCGTATAGGGAATCACCTTGTCGTAGACATCGGCGTCCTTGGCGACGGCCATCGACGGCGAGAGCCTGCGCAGCTCCTCGATGTTCTGGTAGAGTTCGTAGGTGGTCTCGTTGTAGATGTTCTTGATGGTCGGCGCGTCCGCCTTGGAGCACTCGAAGGAGATGACCCCGTCGGAGACTGTCATGACAAAGGAGGAACGCTCCTTGCGGAAGTTGACGACGCTGTAGTCCCGCGAATAGTCGCTGTGCCTGAATCCCTCCTGGCGGAAGTTGACAATCAGCTGGCGGACGAGGAAGTCCGCCACGACCGTGGAGGGCATGGGGTACTCCAGGTGGACTGTCAGCGCGTCCGGCTTCACCTTCCGGACGCCCCGTCCCGGGATGTTGAGGCTGAGCATCAGGAGATTTGGTGCGACCAGCGTTGTCAGCAGGGTCATGATGATGGCGACTCCGAAGAGCGTGGAGTCAACGATGGGCTGCTGATGTCCATTGAGTGTCATCATCGTAGTCGCGCCTATTCCCGCGATGATGAGTGCGACCTCGCCACGCGGAATCATTCCGCACCCGATGCGGAGCGCCCCCTTTGGATTGAAGTTGACGGCGAGGGCCGGCAGCATGCAGCCGATGATTTTCCCCAGGATTGCAAGGACCGTGAAGATGAGTCCGAGCTTGAGGGTCTGCCAGTCGGCGAGGACCTTGACGTCAACCATCATGCCCATGACGACGAAGAAGACCGGCACCAGGAATCCGTAGATGCCGTGGAGTCGGAGCTGTATTGCAAAGGAGAGGTCGGAGCGGGAGAGCGAGAGACCCGCCGTGTATGCGCCAATGATCATCGCAAGCCCGCAACGCTCCATGATTCCGGCAAGAAGCAGCGCCGCGCCAAGCGCCAGGACCGCGTACGAGGTGCTGGAGTGGAAACGCTTGAGGACACGGGCGAAGAAGTGGGCGCCCGCAAGCCCCAGGGCAGTGAAAAACACCCAGATGCCTATCGACTTGATGGCAACAAGGCCGATCTTGCCCCAGGAGACGTGGGACGCGTCCCCGCTGCCGACAATGCCCATCACAATCGCAAGGCAGATGATGCCGAGGACGTCGTCGATGACCGCCGCCGCCATGATGGTCGTGCCCTCGGGGGAGTCAATCGCCTTTCTCTCGGAAAGGATTCTGGCCGAAATGCCGACACTGGTCGCAGTCGAGAGGATTCCCAGGAAGAGGGCACGGGGGTCAAGCCAACCGCACTTGTAGATGAAAACCGCCAGGAGGTCTCCGAATACGAATGAGAAGACGACGCCCCCCAGTCCGACAATCGTCCCCGCAAAGGAGTAGCGGAAGAATGTGCGGAAGTCTGTCTCGAGCCCAGATTCGAAGAGAAGGACTACCGAGCCTATTGTCGCCAGCGCATAGAGGGTGTCTGACACTGGGATGCCGGCGTTCGCCGCCGGCAGCGGGAAGAATCCGTTGGGGAAGAAGGGCAGCGCGATCGACCCAAGAAGATAGGGTCCGAGGATGACGCCCGTGGCAAGTTCGCCTAGCACCGACGGAATGTTAATCTTCTGGGCAAGACGCCCCACAATGTTAGAGGCGAAGATAATCACACCCAACTGAAGGGCCAGCAACGCAAGCTGTTCCGTGATGCTCTGTTCCATATACGACTAGAAAAATCCTTGAATACCCAAAAAAACATCGGGAAAACAGTGCCATTCCCGTAATGGCGCGTAATATACAGTTTCAAGCAGGGACCGGGGAAAAGGGGAGGCTCTCTCCGCAAAGATTCTAGCTGGAAGGGTTATGATGCGCCGCCATGCTGGCCTTCCTGCGGGACGCCAACACGTCCCTGTCGGTCATCGACATATTCGACGGGCTTGAGCGGCTGCAAGGATACTCCCCAAGGGCGAAAGCATGGAGTTCCTCACGCAGGAGAAGGTGAACCTGGCCCTGGCCCACATGAACAGCGTGATCAGGGCGTCGCTGGGGAACGTCATCGCCGCCAGAAGGTTCGCCCAATGCTACGGGGAGGATGTCCTTGAAAAGCTCGGCATAGGGGAAATAGCCCCCGACCAGGTTCGAATGACGCCGGAACTGGTCAGGGACTAGGCCGCCCCGTCATATCAAGGTTCGCTTCAGCCGCCCCGTGCGTTTAATACCTCCGAAAAAGATGCCGCGCAGGACGGACGGGAGAATTGCGTCTCAAAAGGAGGCGACTATGCAGAATCTAACGCAACACCTGCCCTGTGGAGGACGGCGCGGGGAAAAAACTTGCGGAATAGAAAGCACGACTTGCGGAAATAAACGCACGCTTTTTTCACCTTGAAGTGCGTTTACTCCTGCGAAGGTGCGTTTACTTTTTCAAGTTTCCACAGCGAGTTTATTGCCTTGATGAGGTTGGAGCATGTATTTGGGCGGTTCATAATGGAAACTCTTTTTTCAATGCACAGGCCTCGGTGATGCCGAGAAGACCTCTTTGTTCCGCTTCGACAACTGCCTCCGCGAGGCGTTGGTTCATGACCTTTCCCTTGCAATGCCTGAAGGATTCCGCCAGAGGCTGGCAGCGGATGCCGTTGAAGGCATCATGCAGAGGTTCTTCTCGAAGCCTTACAAGACCTATCCAAGTGGGCAGTTCCCTGCGCACACGGCGTGTCGTGGCGACTTCAATTTTGTCGGGATTCACCATGGCAAGATTGTGCATGGCGAGAACGCTTTCCCCCCATATCATCGAATCTTCTCCAACTGTCGCCAAGGCCTCTGCATAGCGGTCGTACTCCGTCGGCAGATAATGCACAAGGCGGTAAACTCCACGCCAGCATTTCTCCAGACGACCGATTTTCACCCATTCAAGCAGGTCCTTGAGGCGCACGCCAAGTGCCGTGGCCTGGGAGGATGTGATCAGGCCATAGTTGGAAAGTGCCGTGGCATTGATATTGTCGTAGAGTTTCATGTCAATTTATTCCCCTTTTGGGGATTGTTTTGACATCAATATAATGACAGCTCAACGCTCTGCAACTCGCTTTCTCAAAAAGAATGGTTTGCAAAGATTCTAGCTGGAAGGGTTGCACATCGGGGCATGGCGTAATAGTCCAGGGTGGAGGCAAGTATATTAATCCGTCGTCTCCGGTGGAGGCAAGTATACTAATCCGTCGTCTCTGGCAATCCCCCTTTCCAATCCCCACACCACCATGCCCAATTCCCCCGCCGTCTACCGTGAAAAGCGTTCTGTCTCCTATCTTGCCCCCACCCGGGTGGTCTGGAAGAGCTCCGGGGTTCGCGGAGCCGAGCGCCTGAAGGATGTCGCAGGGGAGACTGCGACGATTTGGCGTGCCCCTGGCGCCCAGATTCCTCCCGGCGGCTCCGTGATTCTCGAATACGACACGGTCGAGCCCTTGCAGGGCGTCCGGATTTCCCGCGGGCGTGACGGGGCCGGTCCCGTGAATGCAAGGATACGTTTTGGCGAATCCGTGAGCGAGGTCGTCAACACCCCGAACAACGACCATTCCATGCATGACATCGTGCTTCCCCTTTCCGCAATGGGGATTGGGCGAGTGGGCAATACTGGGTTCAGGTTTCTCCGCCTTGACAACCTGGACGAAAAGGCAACCCTGAACCTGCGCGAGATTTCCGCGGAGGCGTGGACGCATCCCGCGAAGCGCGTAGGCTTCTTCGAATGCAGCGACGAGCGTCTCAACGCAATATACGAGGCGTGCTTCACCACCCTGAACAAATGCATTTCGCCATTGTTGCTCGACGGGACCAAGCGCGACCGCCTTGTCTGGATGGGGGACCTCTACAATGAAATCCGCGCATGCGGCGTCCTCTACAGAAGGCACAGCGCGATTCCCGAGAGCCTCGAGTTCCTGAACGAGGAGGCGCTTGTCAACAAATACTTCAACGGGATTCCCTCCTATACCGCATATTGGTTCCTTTCCCAGAGGGAATACCACAGGTTCTTCGCCGACGACAAGTTCCTGAGGAGCCAGAGGAAGCCCTTTGTCTTCTTCTCGAAGCTTCTCCTCGACTCCTTCGACAACGACCCCGACTCCGTCATGCACGGCGAGATTGTGGACTGGGGAGCCGTGGAGCGGACTCCCGCCGACAGCTATGGCCCCCTGTACCTGGCGGCCGTCCAGGCATGCGGCGAACTGGCGGAGCTGTTTGGGGAGGCGAAGATCCTCGCCGACGCCAGGAGGGTCGCCCGCGAGGTCGCCAGACGGCATGTCAAGTCCTCGCGCCCCAAGTCCGCGGCGGCCTGGGCGGCGTTGACGGGACTTGAGAAGCCCCGCGACGTCTTCAGGCGCGTCCTCTCCGTCAACCCCAGGAGTGAACTGTCCACCTTCCACTTTGACAACTACCTCAAGGTCTACACCATGGCCGGCAAGACCCAGGAAGCCCTTGACCTGCTGAGGGAGTACTACGGCGGAATGCTGGAGCTGGGCAGCCGCACAATCTGGGAGCAGTTCGACCTGGAATGGGCAAAGGGGGCGGGCAGAATCGACGAAATGCCCCGCAGGGGCAGACGCGACATCCACCTGGAGTCGGGAGCAGGATGCTTCCAGGGACTCCGAAACAGCCTCTGCCACGGATGGGGCGCATCACCAATGGCATGGCTTGTCGAGACAATCACGGGAATCACCCCGGTTGGAGACGGATACAGCGGGGGAGTCAAGGTCGCCCCGAACCTCTGCGACCTGGACTACGCCACCGCCGTATGCCCAACTCCAATGGGGGAGGTGACAGTCATCGCCCGGAGGGGGGACAAGCCCGTGGTACTGGCGCCCGAGGGGATGAAGGTGTTCAGGTAGCCGCGAGGCCCGTGCCGCAGGGTGGCGCGCCGTTCTGTTGGCGTGTTTTTACGCGGGGCTCTTGCAAAGTGAGGAAAGGTGTTTACATTAAGCACGCTTTCGACGGCGCGATAGCCAAGTGGTAAGGCGAAGGTCTGCAAAACCTTTATTCATCGGTCCGAATCCGATTCGCGCCTCCAGATTTTCCACCAATCGAGTACGGCTCGAAGCTCTGGCCGGCTGTGTCCAGGAGATTTCCTGACGTCACGGCCGGCCTTCCAATATCCAGCTCCACAGCCGTCTTATTCCTCCGCCAAACCCAGTTCGGCCTCACTTTTCCGAAGACGGAATATATAGAGACTCCCCCCTGTTTTTCAGCCTGAGGCGCATTTTCCCCGCGCACCGGCAAACCACTTCAAGATATGGCAAAGAAACGCTTCACGCACGACGAGGCATACGACGAAGACGAAGAGCTGCTTCTTGACCGCAAGGCCAAGCGCAAGCGTGAACGCGAGCTGGAACGCCAGCGCCAGGAATCCAGGCAGGATTCGGAACCCGCGGCGGACGACCCGATGGTGCGCATGGTTTCCGCATGCCAGGAGAACCGCTGGCGCGAGGCGTCGGTGATATGCCAGGAGGCCATCGACCGCCTCCGTTCGGAGGGCAAGGACGATGCGGCGGAGAGTTTTGCCATGGCCTTCCAGAAGATTGACCGTTCCCTTCGCCGTCAGATGATCGCGGCATTTGTCCACGAATCAGAGAGGCTTTTAAGCAAGTAATCAGTAGCAAGGAGTACTTCCCGAATGCTGGGAAACAACGAAAAAATCCAAGGCGTCAGCATTCCTGACATGTTTTCTCAGATGCTGTCGGAGCTTCCCTGGCGCACCCTCAGCCAGTACATCTCCGGCAACGCTCAGCTTTTGAAGGTCTGCACATTTGGCGGTCACAGGATTGATCCCCAGCAGCGTCCGAGGCTGACCAAGCAGGTCATCAACGAGGCTGTGAAGACCGACTACAGCGACTCCACCTGCAGTGCGCTCTTTGCTGCGTGGTATCCCGTCCACGCCGAGCTTCACGCAAAGCTTGAGGGATACTTCAACTCCGACGAATACAAGGAGTACCGCAAGGAGAACAAGCTCAACGACGTGGACTACGTCCTCTCCGACGACAAGTTCAGGGAGTTCTTCCAGGTTTCGGACTTGAAGGCCTGGAAGATTCTGCTTGTCTTTGCCCCCCTGAAGTTCACGAAGGAGCAGGCTGACCAGATTTTGAACCACCAGGAGGGTTCCGAGGAGCTTCTTGAGCGCATCAAGGAGCTAGAGGCGCGTCTTTCCGAGGCTGACCGCAAGGCCTCCAGCGCTTCCGGCGAGCTTGAGAAGGCACGCCAGCAGCAGCAGAGCGCCGAGAACGAGCTCAAGGAAGCCCGTCATCAGATCCGCACCCAGAAGGGCGACCTTGAAGCCTTGAACCAGAAGTTCCTCTCCTCTTCGGCGGAGGTGAAGCGCCTGAGCGGCCTTCTTTCCTCCCGTTCCGAGGAATTGGAGAAGCGTGCCGCCACTGCCAGCGAGAATGCCGAGCGGGTCACCACCCGCCTTCAGGCCGAGCTGTCCCGCCTCAAGGAGGAACTGAACGGCTGGCAGAACAAGTTCCAGGAGCAGCTCCAGGCAAACCGCCAGATTCAGAATGACGCGGCCAACACCGAGGCCCGCGCCGGCAAGAGCAATGCGGAGCGCGACGCCGCCATCAAGAAGCTTGACGAATCCAAGAAGTTCGTCGACCTCCTCCTTTCGCGCATCGACTGGGCGAAGCTGGGCTCCCAGCTGAAGCTCTCGCCTACCCTGCGCAAAAACTTCAACAGCATGCTGAAGCGCCTCAACTACGAGGAGAACCTGTCGCTGACCATCGAGGGAACGCTCCCCCAATTCTGGAGCCGTCTCCAGAAGAAGGAGGGCGAACTTATCCAGCGCATTGCCGCATCCAGCACGCTTGAGGTCGAGAAGGGGGACATGAAGGGATTCTGGGAAGAGGTGAAGGACAGCTTCGCCGAGGTGCAGACCTCGATTGAGGCACGCCTCTTCATGCTCGGCTTCATCCACGAGCTCCTCTTCGCAATCTACGTCCCCGAACAGCTGGCCGCACCGACCATCCCTGCTCCCCTGAAGAAGAAATCTTCGGAATAGTTGGGCAAGGCAGGTTGAAAACGGAAAAGTTCCCACTATAGTAAGCCCGCTTTCCAAACAAAGTGCGATTAGCTCAGTTGGTTAGAGCGCTACCCTGACACGGTAGAGGTCGCTGGTCCGAGTCCTGCATCGCACACCATTTCAAAAGCCGTCGAGCCACGGGGTAACACCCAAAAGCCGACGGCTTTTTCCGTTATAAGGAACCAGAAGGAAAGAAGGTACGGCAGATATTGGGAATTTGCCCCGACTACGATTATTCGTGTGCATCCGTGGTTCATATACCGCCCCGACTACGGGTTTCTTTCTTTTTTCGTGTATTTCGTGTTTTTCGTGGTTCCGCTCCTGTATTTCGTGGTTCCATTCGTGTCCATTCGTGGTTCATACTCTCCCCCCTCCCTTCTTTTTTCGCGCCTTTCGTGTTTTTCGTGGTTCCACTCCTGTATTTCGTGGTTCCATTCGTGTCCATTCGTGTCCATTCGTGTCCATTCGTGGTTCATACTCTCCCCCCTGCTTTCTTTTTTCGTGCCTTTCGTGTTTTTCGTGGTTCCACTCCTGTATTTCGTGGTTCCATTCGTGGTTCAGAGCTCTGGCGTCGGGGTCTTTCTTCGCTACCGGAGGGGGGCTTCGCCTCTTCGCTGTCAGGTTATATTAACCGAGTGTGGACGGAGACGGGCGGCCGCTCCGATTATTTCGGGGAGGAAAGTCCAGACACCACAGGGCAGGAAGCCCGGTTGAAAGATCGGGTATCGCGGGGTGAACCCGCGGTCAGGATAGCGCAACAGAGAAGAGACCGCCGGCCATTTTGTGTCGGCAAGGGTGAAAAAGGCGGGGTAAGAGCCCACCGCGGCAGCTCGCAAGGGCTGTCGGCTCGGCAAGCCCCTTCTGGTGCAAGACCAAATAGGAAACGAGGCGCGGCCCGCGCCATGCGCAAGCACAGTTTCGGGTATCGGTCGCGTTAGATGAATGGTCGCCGGCCGCCTCTAGGGGCGGTGCACAGAATCTGGCTTACAGTCATCTGTCCACACACATCTTTCCCCAGGGGCGGGAGAATTGCCCCGGGGGTGTCATTCCAGCATTCACAAGCATCCGCAGAAGGCATGACCAAGACTAGACCCGATGCCAGGAAGGACGTGCTCTTCAAGACAGGCACGCCGATTGTCCCAGGCGTCTGCTATGGCAGATGCCTGGTTCTTTCCAGCGATGACGCGCTGAAGGACGTGAAGCTTGTCAGGACCGAGGACGTCGAGGGGGAGAAGCGACTCCTCAAGGCAGCCATCGAAAGCGCCCGCGCCTCAATCGAAGCGGCTTCCCGGCAAGTCAAGGATTTACTTTCCGAGGCGGACGAAGGGCTCTTCCAAATGTATGAGAGCCTCCTGGACGACCCGACCCTCCAGGAAAGAATCGTCAAATACCTCGACGACCACCTGACGCTCCCATCCGCCCTGGTACTGGCCTCCAGGTCATTCCAGGACGAATTCCTCCACATCAATGACAGATACCTGCGCGAAAGGCTTCTGGATGTGCAGGATGTCCTGATGAGAATCATGGACGAAATACGGAACACCGACTCGACGGGCGTTCCGACAGTCGACTCGCCGGACTCCTGCACCCCGATAATATTGGTTGCCCGCGAGCTCTTCCCGTCACAGTTCCTGGCTGCTCCGCTGAAGCGTGTCTGCGGCATTGTGTGTGACACGGGGGGTGCGACGAGCCATGTCGCCATCATTGCCCGCGCCCTGAGGATTCCGATGATGATTGGCGTCTCGGAGATACAGGAGCAGGTGACAGTCCAGGACAAGCTGCTCGTCGACTGCCGCGCCGGCATTTGCTACATCAATCCCAACGCAGGGGTGCTGAAGCAGTACCAGCTCGCCCTGAACATCAGCAGAAGGAGCCGCCAGGCGACGGGCGGACAGTCCCAGGACGCGCCCGTGGACGACTCGCCGAAGACCCTCGACGGCACCACGATCAGCCTCTGCGGAAACATCACCCTCTTCAGCGAAATCCCGGCGCTGCACAGCGCAGGCATACGCGAAATCGGGCTCTACCGCACCGAATTCATGTTCCTGATACGGAACAATATGCCTGATGAAGAGACACAACACCGTGTCCTCCAACGACTTGTAGGCGGCGCGGAAGGAGCCCCCGTCGTAATCCGCGCCCTGGACATCGGAGGCGACAAGCCCCTGCCCTACATCCAGTGGGACGACGAACTGAACCCCTCACTTGGATGGCGCGGTCTCCGTTTCCTCCTCACCAACCCAGACTTTGCCAGGACGCACCTCCGTGCAATCCTGAGGGTGTGCGTCGCCAGGAATGTCCGACTTCTCTTCCCGATGATTTCCGACATGAGCGACATCATACGCATCAAGGCGATGGTCAGGGACGCACAGGAGTCCCTGAGGAAGGATGGAATTGAATACGGGAATCCCCCCATCGGGATGATGCTCGAGGTGCCCAGTGCCGCGTTGACCCTGGAGCGCCTCCTCCCGGAGGTGGACTTTGTCAGCATCGGCACCAACGACCTTGTGCAGTACCTCTTCGCCGTAGACCGTGGCAACGCCCGTGTCAAGCAGTGGTACCAGCAGTGCCATCCGGTTGTCATCAGGCTCATTGGCGACGTCTGCCGCATCATGTCCAAGTATCCCGACAAGGAGCTGGAGATTTGCGGCGAGATGGGTGGCAACATGTCGGCGTTGCCGGTGTTGATAGGCGCCGGCCTGCGCAAATTTTCAATGAACCCTGCCGCTGTGCCCCACATCAGGGAACTTGCCAGGAGAGTGCGCCTCGAAGACTGCCGCGACCTGTACCAGCAGGTCTGCGACGTGGACACGGCCGAACAGGCGCAACGCATCCTCGACGACTTCATGGAGTCCGTCCACAACTCCTGACACGCGCAACCATTTCTCCAGGCAGACGCCCCACTCCAGATGCCCAACCTCACACGAAGACAACTCTCCATCCTGCTGGGGGTCGCGGCGTACGTGCTGCTGTCGGTCGTCATTGGCATCCTCCTGCGCAGCCGTCTTTCCGCTTCAGGGAGGATTTCATCGATATTGAGCGAGGTCGGGGGCTCCTGGCATCAGGAACTCATTCTTTCGCAGAGCATATTCGAGGCCCAGCGGGCCGGGCGGGCGGAGAAGCGCGACCATGCCCAGAGGGCGCTGCATGCGGAGCAGGAGAGGCAGGACACACGCCTCAGGATGCTGATGATGATGCCGGACGCCTCCGACCGCGCCGACATCCTTCGACTCTACGACATCCACGGCATGGTCGGCGGCCAGCTGAAGGCGATTGCGGAAAGCAGGGACATCTCACGCCCCCTGGAGGAACTCTCCCGGTGCATTGGCGAGGCGGACGATATCATCCGCAAGACCAACGACGCCATAGGCCGGAGAATCATGGCGTATGCCATCTTCTGCTGGATATGGCCGCTTCCATTGCTCGGACTGCTGGGATACTGGCTCTTCATCCTGTCAAGACGCCGGAAATGCCAGCTCCAGACACTCAGGAACTATCTCTCCGTGCCCGTAGGACAGCTCCTGGAGGAGCCGGCGCGGCACGCCAGGCGCGACCCCTCGGCAACGGAAGACCCGACCTTTGCCGAGGGGATGGACGAATTGCTGCGCCGCATACGCAAGGAGTCCCAGTCCCGCGAAAAGTTCATCGCGACCATGTCCCACGAAATCCGGACTCCCATGAACGGCCTGCTTGGCTTCCTTTCAAGCCTGAAGGAGACCCAGCTCAGCGACCAGCAGCGCCAGTATCTCAAGATCATCGACTCCAGCGCAAAGGGTCTTGTGCATGTCATCAACGAAATCCTCGACTTCACAAAGCTCCGCGCCGGCAAGCTGACCGCATCCGAGGTGACATTCGACCTGCGCTCCTTTGCGGAGGAACGCGTCGCCCTGGCACGCCAGTCCGCACGCGGCAAGCCCCTCAAGGTGAATCTGCTCTTCCACGGCACGGAGGAGCCCGTCCTCATGAGAACCGACCCGTCGCTGCTGAGGCAAATTCTCGACAACCTCCTGGGCAACGGCGTCAAGTTCACCGAACGCGGCGAGGTCGCCCTGGAAATCCAGGTCACGCCCATGGATGGAGGACGCCTCTCCATCGACTTCGCAGTCAGGGACTCCGGAATCGGAATGACCCAAAGCGAACAGGACCACCTCTTCAAACCATACGAACAGGCAGACATCTCGATTGCCAGGCGATATGGCGGCACGGGGCTGGGGCTCACCATCTCCCACTCACTGGTCGAACTCCTGGGCGGACGGCTCCAGGTGAAGAGCAGTCCCGGAGAAGGAAGCTGCTTCTACTTCACACTGCAGTGCGCCGCCTCAAAACCTGAGGAACAGGTCCATCTCTCGGACCTCTACCATGTCAAACTCCCACGCACGGAACTTAAAAAACACTGGGCGCTGCTGGTGGACGACACCCTGACAAATCTCTTCCTGCTGGAGACGATTTGCCAGTCCGTGGGACTGCCCTACCGCACGGCCGAAAACGGACGGGAGGCGCTGGACCTATGCCGGCAGCAGCACTTCGACCTGATATTCATGGACATACAGATGCCAATCATGGACGGCTATACGGCCATCAGGGAAATCCGCAAGCTGCCTGACGCGGCCACCACCACCATCATCGCGCTCACAGCGTCCGCATACCAGGAGGATGTCGAAAAGGCACTCGGTGCGGGCTCCACGGGATTCATCCCGAAGCCCTTCGAAAGGGACCAGCTTCTGCTCTGCATTGCGGAGGCGCTTGGCATCACGCCAGAACGCGAACTGCGGGCCGCCGACAGGGAACTCGCTGAATCCCCCGAGGTCGCGACTGTCAGGAGAATGCACGACTTCATGCGCGAACAATACCAGCTCTCCCTGGGCGAAATCAAAATGCTGCTGGCACAGACGCTTGCGGACTGGAGGCCGCTCCTGGACAACCTGGGAAGCTATGCACAGCAGGGCAACGAACAGGAGACTCTCGCACTGCTGCATCGCCTCAAGGGACAGCTCGCCGCAATCGGACTCCTGGACCACTCCGAAAAGACCGTCACGATAATGGAGGCCTTCAGGGAAGGCAGGCGCGAGGAGGGGCAGACGATGATCCTGGGATTCATCCAGTCCCTCACCAGAATATTCAAGCTGCTTGAAAGCGATGTGACGGTCGCCTGACAGACGCGAATCCCTACTTCACACGCACGTGCTTCCAATACGCTTTCAGTCAGGAACGCTGCTCGTGGGCGACGGCGAGGCCAGAACTCCCGGAGAACTGCCCTGCGGCATCGGGGAGTTCTGCCGATATGACAGGCGCGTGCAGTGCTTCCGGGCGGCGGCCAGCGCGTACTCCGCCATCATCGCGGCGTTGCACAGGGGGCACTTCCCCTACGACGACCAGGCAAGGGCCTACACCTCCCCGGGACTGGAACTCTTCTCCAGCCACCCGCCAAGGGACTACCAGGCGGAGGCCATCGCCCGATGGGAGGAGTCCGCCAGGCGCGGCATCGTCGTCCTTCCAACTGGCACAGGCAAGTCCTTTCTGGCGCAGATGGCGATTGCACGCACGAACCGCTCAACCCTCGTTATTGTCCCGACCCTGGACTTGCTTGCCCAGTGGGTCCTGCAACTCAGGAACGCCTTCCGGCGACCCATCGGAATACTTGGCGGCGGCACCCAGGACATCCAGGATGTCACCGTCTCGACATACGATTCGGCACTGCTGACAATCGACCGCATCGGCAACCGCTTCGGACTGCTGGTCGTGGACGAGTGCCACCATCTGCCCGGCCCGTCCTACTCGCAAATCGCCATCGGATCAATCGCGCCATTCCGACTGGGATTGACCGCAACACCCGAACGGGACGACGGACTCGACAGGGAATACGAAAGGCTAGTGGGGCGTATCTGCTACCGCAGGGAGATAGGCGAACTGTCCAGGGAGACTGTCCTGGCGCCATACGAGACCGTGCCAATCTACACGAGCCTTGACGAAGGCGAGGTTGCGGAATACTCCCGCGCCCACGGAATCTACGTGGACTTTCTGCGCAAGAACAACATCCGCCTTGGCACGCCCCAGGGCTGGGGCAACTTCCTGAGGGCGGCAAGCCGCACCACGGAGGGGCACCAGGCAATGCAAGCCTACCTGGACCAACGCCGCATCGCGCGATTCTCGACCGCAAAGTTCCGCACCGTGGCCGAACTGCTGGAGGCGCACCGCCACGACCGCACCATCATATTCACGGCGGACAACGCAGCGGCATACCGCCTCGGCAACGCCTTTGCGCTGCCGGTGATTACACACCACACGAAGTCCGCCGAGCGCGTAGCATTCCTGGAGGCCTTCCGCAACGGCACATATCCAGCCCTGGTCACCAGCAAGGTGCTGAACGAAGGGGTTGACGTGCCCGCCGCGAACATCGGCATCATCGTGTCGGGCTCCGGCTCCGTCAGGGAGCACGTCCAGCGCCTGGGCAGGATTCTCCGACCCTCGCCAGGCAAGACCGCCCTGCTCTACGAACTCGTCAGCGACGGCACAAGTGAGACATATACCTCCGAAAGACGCAGGATGCACCCGGCATACGGCAACCCAATGGAGACACACGAGGAATGCTGACCCAGGCACTTGTCCATCCATATTGCCGCAGGGACTCCATCCTCCCGAGGTTCGTGGGATTCACACAGGAAAACCTCCTGCTTTGCGAACAGCTCATCGGACTCTTCCACAACGCACTGGACCGGCGTGAAAGCCGCGGGCAGCTCGATGAAAACGTCAAGGCAGTCCTGGCGGAGACCACGCGCAGGAGCCTTGGCCTCGGAATCGTGAAGCTCCTCGAAGACCGCACTGACTTCTCCTCAAGTTCACAGCTCGATTTCCAGACCCTGCGGAAGGAGATTCTCGATGCATCCGCGCAGCTGCTGCGGGGCAACGACACGCTGCCGCAATTCGGCCACTGGGAAGAACGCATCAGGGAAATGCTGCCCGAAAACCCGCTTGTTGGAAATCTCTACGGCGACCTGCCGGAAAACGACCGGCTGCTGAAATTCGACGACATTGACGCGCGGGGGCTCCTGGAACGCTACAACCTCGCGCAGGTCCAGGCGCTGCTTCTCACCGCCAGGGAGATGAAGGTCAAGGTCGGCGCAAGGGATGCGGCGCAGCTGCGACGCCTCTGCCAATATCTCAGATTCTTCCAGCTCCTCGCGGAAATCAAGGACTCCCCGGAGGAATCTGGCCAGGACGGCGACGGCGCGCTCCGCTGGCTGGAGATGACGGTCGACGGACCGGCCGCAGTGCTGGACACGGGACGGCGCTACGGCCTCGCGCTGGCTACGTTCTTCCCCGCTGTCTGCACAATGCCATGGTGGAGACTGGAAGCGCAGATTCTCTGGAAGGGACGGCTCTTCCAGCTGGAACTCGACCAGGATTCCCGTCTCAAATGCCCATATCACCAATTCTCCGCTGTGCTTCCCGAGGAGGTGGCCCTCTTCAGAAACCACTTTCTCGCAACGGACTCCGAATGGCGCATCGTAGAGGAGGCTCCGTTTCTCAAGGGGCGCGGAGGCGAGATGATCTTCCCGGACTACTCCTTCCGGAGGAAGGGTTCCCGTAGAATCATCCACCTGGAGCTCTTCCACAGATGGCATTCGAGGGATCTTGCCGAACGACTCGCCTGGCTTGACGCACACCCCGCCGCGCCACTCGTTGTCGGAATCGACCGCGCGCTCCTCAAACGGGCGGAAATCGAAACGGCCGTCGAAAACTCCCCCGCATTCCAGGAGGCGGGATTCCTCTACAGAGACTACCCGACAATCGACAAGACCCTCAAATCCCTAAAAAAACGCATCGACTGCCTGGCGGGGGAATAGCCACCTTTTTTCGCGCGGCGAAAGGATGCCAAAACCCCAATCGCCAAGCCAGCGCGTATATTACGCAACACCCAATTTGCCTGTGTCAAACACATCCACTCACCCATATCCTGCCACGACAATGAAAAGATTTCTTCTGCTAGCCGGAATCCTGCTGTCGCTGTCGCTTCTTGCAAAGGAGGTCGACCTCTATGTCAACTCCGCAGCCAACCCGCCCGAAAATGCCTGGAGGACAAACGGCGACGAATTCCTGACGATGGAACAGCGCCCATGGCCAACTGGCGAATCCGGACTCACGGTCAAGTTCACATACAAGGGAAATGCACGGACGGGCGAGGAGTGGTGGCCGTCGGGAAAACTCTACCTCGACAAGGTGCCGGACGCACTCACAGACTGGCGCCTCGTGAACGCACTCCTGATTGACATCTACTGCGAAACCGACGAGCCAGTGGGACTGGTCGTCAAAACCAAGAACGACCCGAAGACATTCAACTTCTTCGACACGGTCCGGTCAAAGGGCAGGCACACCCTCAAGGCGGAGATTGGCGAGATGAGCAACTTCGACCTGAGCGCCATCGAGTACATCGACATATTCTGCTCCTCGCCAAAGACCGACTACTCCGTCTACGTGGGCGACATCAGGCTGGATGTCAAGGACCTCGAGGCCGAAGCCAGTGAACGCAAAACCCTGGCGGACGCACTGCGCGGAGCGCTCGCATGGCGCAGGTCCATGGCACGCGGAAATCTCCCCGCAGCCATCAAGAATCTCATGAGCATCGAAAAATTCCTGCCGGAGACCCCGGACGTGGACGCGCTCCAGGACTTCGAGAAGGCATGCAGGAAGGGCTTCCCCGTAATCGACAGAATCTATTTCATGCGCTCCGCCGAAAACAACCTCGCCGCCAGATGGTGCGCCGCAGAGGAAAAGGTGCTTCGCGAAACATACGCGTTCCTGTGCCCGCCCACCGAGGAAATCCTGCTTGACGCGGCCAGGGGCGAAGGCGAATCCGCGCAGATTGTGGCATTTGCGACTGCCGACCTGGCCGGAGTCAAGACGGAAATCGAAATCTACCCCGTGGACGAGGGCGGCAAGTCAATCCCGAAGGAGGCATTCAAGCTCTCCCCTGTCGGATATGTGGAAATCCGCAACCCCGGCTATAACATCGAACCGCTGGGATTCTGGCCAGACCCAATCCTCGAATACCTGGACACCCCCATCCCCGTCGAACGCAATACCTACCAGACTTGGTGGCTGGATGTCAACGTGCCACTGGACCAGCCCGCAGGACTCTACCAGGGACAGGTCAAGCTGACCTGGGACAACGGCGGCGAGACCACCCTCCCCTTCTCGGTGCGCGTGCGCGACTTCGCACTCCCCGAGGGCGTCCCGTACTTCTCCCCAATCGAGTACTTCATCCCGTACCCGGGCGGCGAAAACGTCCAGGAGGAGCGGGACAGGCAGATGGTGAAGCTTATCCTTGACCACCGCCTCCAGGCAGACCACATCTACCTCAACGTCAACCGCCCTGAACTGGTGGAATCCGCAAAATTCCGCCTTGAACACGGGGCCCGCCACTTCAACCTCGGCTTCATCAACACGGAGGTCGACGACAAGCTCTTCGCGCAGATTGCGGAGGCATACCGCAGGTGCAAGGAGGCCGGAATCATCGACAAGGCGTACATCTACTGCTTTGACGAACAGCCCGCGGAGAAATTCCCGATGATGCGCGAGGCCCTCAAGCGCATCCGCGAGGCCGCCCCGGGAGTCCCCATCTACACCACGCTTTACGACAGCACCTACGGCGTCGCCTCCGGAATGGAGGAGCTCATCGACGGGTGGATTCCCCTGACGAGGGTCTACGGAAAGACTTCGAAGGAGATTGCCGCCGCCCGCGAGCGCGGAGCCCAGGTCGGCTGGTATGTCTGCTGCGGCCCACTCTATCCATACGCAAACTTCCTCCTCGAAATCCCGGCCACAGGCAACCGGCTCCTCATGGGGTTCATGAACAAGAAGTTCACCCCGGATTGCTTCCTCTACTACTACGCGACCATGTGGTGCGTCTATGAAATACGCCCCGATGGAACATACCAGCAGGTCGACTACATCAAGACCCCAATCGCCGGAGGAAGGCTCCCGACACTCATCGGCGACCCGTGGTTTGCAGAGTCATTCACAAACTTCCCAGGGGACGGACGGCTCCTCTACCCCGCAAAGGAGGGCCCGGTGCCAACCACGCGCCTCAAGTCCATCCGCGACGGAATGGAGGACTGGCTCTACATGGACATGCTGGAGAAGGCCTGGAAGAACCCGGGCAGGATGTCCGCGGAATGGCGCGACAAGGCGCGCAAGGAGGTCCATGTCGAGGACAGGCTGGTCGAAACGCTCACAAAGTGGACCACCGACCCCGCACTCGTCAGGGACAAGAAGGCCCGCATCGCAGACCTCCTCGAGGAGTACTACTCGACACAGAAATAACCCCGCACTCAAATCCCCATAATGCACGCTCAAAACATGAAAAAACTCCTGCTCCTCGCCTGCACCCTCCTCTCGATGTCGCTCCTTGCACGCGAAGTACTCCTCTACACAAGCAAGGTCGACCGTCCTCCAAGCGTCGACTGGGTCATCTACAAGCCCAATGTCTACCTGACGATGTCGCAGGCGCCCTGGCCCAACGGGGAGTCAGGCCTGACCGTCAAGTTCAGCTACATCGGCAACGCCGAGCCCGAAGGCACATCCTGGTGGCCCTCCGGCAAGCTCTTCCTTGCCAGAAACCCCAATGCACTGGCCGACTGGCGCGACGCAAAGACGCTCATAGTCGAAGCATACCTGGAAAACGGCGAAAAATTTGCCGTGAGGGTCGTGAGCCGCGACGCAGACAACAAGCAGGTCGGCCACACGCATCTCATCCAGAGCCCGGGCGTCGGACGCCACACCTTCAGGATCGGCATCAGCGAGTACTCCCAAATCAACCTGGGCAACATCGAGTACATCGACATCTTCATCTCAAATCCCAAGACTGACTTCTCGACATACATCGGCGACATCAAGCTGGAACTCCTCGACCCGGAAGAGGAGCAGGCCAGACTCACCGCACGCACCGCGGAACTGAGGCGCTGCCTCAACTGGCGCAAGAATCTCCTGGGCGAGGACCTCCCATGCTCGTCAGGCGAACTCGTCGGATTCGAAAAAAACCTCCCGGAAACGCCTACCCTCGACCAGCTGACGGAATTCGAGGAACTCACTGCCGAGCAGTTCCCGATAATAGACCGCACATTCTTCCGAAAGAACGCAAAGGAGGGATTCGCGGTCCTGTGGTGCGACGCCGCCGAAAAGGTCCTGAGGGACAAGTATGCATTCCTCTGCCCGCCGTCAAAGGAGGCCTTCCTTGACGCGGCAAAGGGCGAAGGCGAATGCGCACAGCTCGTAGGATTCGCCGCCAAGGCAATCAACGGCGCCAAGGCCGTCCTGGTCGCCGCGCCAAAAAGCGCCGAGGGAAATACGATTCCACTGGAGTCGCTGAAGGTCTCCCCAATGGGCTATGTCCAGACAAGGGAGGATATCCACAACTACAAGACCGACTACTACGGATACTGGCCAGACCCAATCCTCGAATATCTCGACACCCCCATCCCCGTCGAACTGAATACCTACCAGACCTGGTGGCTGGACGTCTGCGTGCCCGTCAACCAGGCGGCAGGACTCTACAAGGGCGAGGTGAAGGTCACCTGGGACGAGGGCGGCGAGGCCATCCTCCCCTACACGGTCAGGGTGCGCGACTTCGCACTCCCCGAGGGCGTCCCGTACTTCTCGCCTGTCGGCTTCGTGACACTTGACAACTATCCCGCCAACTCCGCCGAACGCAAGGAATACTGGAGGGCAATCGCAAAAATGCTCCTCAGCCACAGGCTCCAGGCCGACTACATCTACTGGCCCGTGGACAGGCAGGGGCTCGTGGAAGACGCCAGGTTCTTCCTCGAAAACGGCTCGAAGCACATCAACATCGGCTACATCGGAGAAGAGGTCGATGACGCAATGGCGGCGAAAATCAGGAAGGCCTACGAGGAGGTCAAGGCCGCGGGACTCCTCGAATACGCATACCTGTACTGCTATGACGAACAGCCCGCATCCCAGTTCGAGATGATCAGCAGATCCCTCAAGAATGTCCGCGAGGCAGCGCCGGGAGTGCCAATCTACACCACGATGTATGACAGCAGCTTCGGAAGGGTCAGCAATACCACCGACCTCGTTGACGGATGGATTCCCCTGACAAAGGTCTTCGGAGACAACGCGAAGAACATCGAGGAGGCACGCGCGAGGGGCGCAAAGGTGGGCTGGTATGTCTGCTGCACGCCACTGGCGCCATACGCCAACTTCCTCCTGGAAATGCCCTCCACCGCAAACCGGCTCCTCATGGGATTCATGACCAAGAAGTTCCAGCCGGACTGCTTCCTCTACTACAACACAACCGTCTGGAGAGACTACAGGAGGAATTCAAGCGGACTCTTCGTGAACGAAGGACCGCTGCCCCCAATCTCCGGAGGACCGCTCCTCGAAGACCCATGGTATGGCGAATCCTTCCAGAACTTCGGCGGGGACGGTCGACTCATATACCCCGGAATGGCCGCGCCAGTCCCAACCCAGCGACTCAAGATGGTCCGCGACGGAATGGAGGACTGGTACTACCTCGACATGCTCGAAAAGGCGCTTGAGGACTCCTCCGCAATGAGCGGGGAGTGGTATACCGCCGCAACAAAAGAGGTGGTCGTCGAAGACGAACTGGTCACGTCACTCATCGAATGGACCACGGATCCCGCACTCGTCAAGGCAAAAAAGGCACGCATCGCAGACCTCCTTGAGGAGTACTACAGAGTCCAGAAATAGCCGCGCCTTGTAGAGCCCAAAATGAAGAAGCTCCTACTCATCGCCGGAATCCTCCTCTCGCTGTCGTTGGCGGCGAGGGAGGTGGTGCTCTACTCCAGCTCCGTTGACCGCCCGCCGGAGGCCGACTGGGTCATCTACAAGCCCAATGTCTACATGACGATGAAGCAGGCTCCCTGGCCAAACGGGGAGTCCGGGCTGACCGTGAAGTTCAGCTACATCGGCAATGCCGAGCCCGAAGGCACGTCCTGGTGGCCCTCCGGAAAGCTCTATCTCGCCAGGAATCCAAGCCTGCCGACCGACTGGACCTCCGCAAAGACGCTCACCATCGAGGCATTTGTCGAAAGGAGCGCCCGCATCGGCGTGAAGGTCCAAAGCATCGGCGCCGACAACAAGCCCATCTCACAGACTGTCAGCTTCCAGTCGCCACTGGTGGGACGGAATACCTTCAGGATCTCCATCGCGGAACTCACCACAATCAACCTGGCCAACATCGAGTTCATCGACATCTTCACATCAAACCCAAAGACCGACTACTCGATCTATGTCGGAGACATAAAGCTGGACATCGCAGACCCCGAGGAGGAGGCGGCAATGCGCACCAGACGCACCGCAGAACTGCGGAAGGCACTGGATTGGCGCAAGGCTCTCCTGGGAGAGGACATCCCATGCGCCTCCGGAGAACTCGTCGGATTCGAAAAGAACCTCCCCGATACGCCCACCGCAGAACAACTGGCCGAGTTCGAGAGACTCACAGCCGAACAGTTCCCGGTAATGGACCGCACTTTCTTCCGAAAGAACGCAAAGGAGGGATTCGCGGTCCTGTGGTGCGACGCCGCCG
>URJM01000001.1 GCA_900548225.1 uncultured bacterium | reverse complement strand
CCCACTGCATAGTGGCCACGCACTTTTCCCTACCTTCTTATCCCTTCTCCCTACTAGCGGCGTGCGTCCCGGGCCTTCTTTCTGGCGGCGAGCACCTCTTCCGCGACATTCTGCGGGACTGGCGCATCGTGTGAGAATTCCATATTGAATCCTGCCCTTCCCTGTGTCATATTGCGGAGCGTGCTAGTATATCCGAAGAGATTTGAGAGTGGCACGAGCGCGTGGATCTGCTGGTTTTTCCCGACCATTTCCATTCCCTGGACCTGTCCACGGAGCCCGCAGAGATTTCCCGTGATGCTTCCGGCATATTCGTCGGGCGTGGAGATGGTCATCTTCATGATAGGCTCGAGAAGGACAGGGGCGGCCTTCTTGAAAGCCTCCTTGAATCCCGTGGAGGCGCATGTCCGGAACGCCATGTCGGAGGAGTCCACCGTATGGTATGATCCGTCCGTGAGGGTGATCTTGAAGTCCACGCACGGGCATCCCGACATTGGGCCGGTCTCCATTGCGTCCTTGAATCCCTTTTCGATTGCGGGGATGAAGTCCTTCGGGATGTCTCCGCCCTTGACCTCGTTTACGAACTCGTATCCCTTTCCGGGCTCCTGGGGTTCGATGTCGAAGATGATGTGCGCGAACTGGCCGTGTCCGCCAGTCTGCTTCTTGAGCCTTTCCTCGTGGGTGACCTTCTTGGAGATTGTCTCGCGATAGGCGACCTCGGGGGCGCCCGCCACCACGTCGACCTTGAATTCGCGGCGGAGGCGTTCCATGATGATGTCGAGATGGAGCTCGCCCATGCCGGAGATGACCGTGTCTTCGGTCTCGGGGTCGACCCTGACGGTGAAGGTGGGGTCTTCCTCGGCGAGCTTTCCGAGGGCGATCATCAGCTTTTCGCGGTCGGAGCGCGACTTGGGCGTGACCGCGATGGAGATGACCGGCGCGGGGAAGGTGATGCTTTCGAGGGTCACCTGCGACTCCTCGTTGCAGAGGGTGTCGCCCGTGACCGTGTCGGAGAGGCCCACCAGCGCGCCAATCTCGCCCGCGTAGAGGGTGTCGATGCTCTCCCGGTGGTTGGCGTGCATCCGGAAGATTCTGCCGATGCGCTGCTGGCGCCCCTTGTTGACATTGGTCACGTAGGTGCCGCAGGTCAAGGAGCCAGAGTAGACGCGGACGTAGACAAGCTTGCCGACCTCCCGGTCGCTGACGACCTTGAACGCGAGGGCAGCGGTGTTCTGCTCGTCGTCCGCGCGGCGCTCCACCTCCTCCCCGTCCAGGGTCGTGGCCTTGCAGGGAGGCATGTCGAGGGGGCTGGGCAGGTAGTTGATGATCGCGTTCAACAGACGGCGCACGCCCTTGTTGCGGAAGGCCGTTCCGCAAAGCACGGGGAAGATCTGCTGGCGATGGGTGCCGAGGCGCACCGCGTTGACAATCTCGTCCTCGGAGAGCTCCTCGCCGCCCAGGTACTTGTCCATCAGGGTGTCGTCAAGCTCGGCGGCGGCCTCGATCAGGTTGCGGCGCCACTTCTCCGCATACTCCATGTACTCCGGGGAGATCGGCTCGTCAACGGGGCGGGTGCCCGTCTTCTCCTCGACGTAGCGCACTTGGCACATCTTCACAAGGTCGATGATGCCCTTGAAGTCGGGTCCCTCGTCAATGGGAATGCAGATCGGCACCGCATTCGCGCCAAGAATCTCGCGGATCTGGGAGACGACCGAGAAGAAGTTGGCGCCGGTGCGGTCCATCTTGTTCACGAAGCAGATGCGGGGGACGTTGTACTTCGTCGCCTGGTGCCACACGGTCTCGGACTGGGGCTCCACGCCGCCGACCGCGCAGAAAAGGCCGATCGCGCCGTCAAGGATGCGCAGGGAACGCTCGACCTCCACCGTGAAGTCCACGTGTCCGGGAGTGTCGATGATGTTGATCATGTTGCCGTTCCAGATGCAGGTGGTGGCGGCGCTCATGATGGTAATGCCACGCTCCTTCTCCTCCTCCATGAAGTCCATCGTCGCGGAACCGTCGTGGGTCTCGCCCAGCTTGTGGGTGCGGCCGGTATAATAGAGAATGCGCTCGGTGCATGTGGTCTTGCCGGCGTCAATGTGAGCCATGATGCCTATGTTCCGAACGTGATCCAATGTATAGCTGCGAGGCATAGTCCTAAAAGTATGTTGAATGAAGAAAATGTGACAAGATATGACAAAATTGCGGAATTTGGATAATATACACCCATATAAGACAAAACAAACCAAATCAGGACAATTTTACGCACAGACGATCAAAGGGGACCTTATATTCCGGGTTGCGGCATTGAAAAATATACATATTGATATATCTTAATGCATTTCCACGATAGACCCATGCCCTTTTTATCCAGGAGGAGATGCCCAATGACTACTGGCAATGACTTTGTCGACTTGTGCCATGCGCACCATGACGAGGCGGTTTCGTTCGTGTCCGTGAGTTTGACCGACGGCGAACTGCTTCAGGAGATGGCTGGCTTGTTCAAGGTTTTGTCCGAGCCCACCCGTTTGAAGATAGTGAACGCCCTTTTGCTGTCTGAGCTTTGCGTCGGGGACCTTGTATCCATCATGGGGATACCGCAGCCGTCCGTCTCCCACCATTTGCGTGAGCTTCGCCTTGCCCGGCTGGTGAAGCAGCGCAAATGCGGCAAGGAGACGTACTACTCCCTGAACGACTACCACATCCAGCTGCTTTTCGACCTCTGCAAGAGCCACGCCACGGAATTGCAGAGATGAAGCAGCGGGGGGCTCCCCGGCTCCCTGCCCTCCCCGTATGAAGGCGCGCGGCTGCCTTCACGAGGAAGTGTCCGCCGCACCAACTCCTCCATTTTCAACTTTTATCTCCCATGTCCTGCTGTAACGGTTGCAATCATTCCTGCTCGAAGGTCTCCGAAGGCTCCTGCCATCCCACCGGGCTGGCGGGGGGCTTCCTCCGCGAGTTGCTGGGGCACAAGGTGCTTGTCCTCGACCTGGCAATCTTCCTTGCATTCTTCGTCGCCGGATTCATCTTCGAGATTCCGCGCGGCGTATTGTCCGCGGGTTATTTCGCGGCCTGGCTCCTGGCGATTTTGGGGCTGCTTCCCGAGATGGCCGGGGAGTTCAGGGGCGGCAACATCTTCAACGAGTTCACGCTGATGATCATAGCCAGCGGCGGCGCCTTCTACCTTGGGGAGCCCGCGGAGGGGGCGGCGGTGCTGGTCTTCTACTCCATAGGAGAACTCTTCCAGGACATGGCGGTCGACCATGCACGCGAATCGATTGTCAAGATGCTGGACACCAGCGGAGACCGCATCCGCGTGGCCAGGGGCGGCGCCAGCATCGAGACCACCGTCAAGGAGGCACTGCCCGGAGACGAAGTGACCCTTGCGCCCGGCGAGAAGGCGCCCCTTGACGGCAGGCTTGTCTCCGGAAGCGCCGTGATGAACACTGCAGCCGTCAACGGCGAGCCCGTCCCGTCGGAGCTGTCCGCGGGGGACCGGATATACGCCGGCATGGTGAACACCAGCCGCGAATGCCGCATGGTCGTCACCTCCAGCTGGCAGGAAGGCTCCACATCGAAGATACTCGACAGCATCCAGGAGGCCTCCGGGCGCAAGTCGAATGTCCAGAGATTCATGACCAGGTTCGCGTCAATCTACACACCCTGCGTGATTCTCCTGGCGGTGCTTGTCGCAGCCGTCCCGATTGCCTTCGGAGCCGACGCAGGGGCGAGCATCCAACGGGGGCTTGTCTTCCTCGTGGTCTCCTGCCCCTGCGCGCTGGTGGTCTCGATTCCCCTTGGATACTTTGGAGGAATCGGGCTTGCGTCGCGCAACCAGCTCCTATTCAAGGGGGCGAACTACCTCGACATCGCGTCAAAAATCAACGTGGTCGCCTTTGACAAGACCGGCACCCTCACCAGGGGGGAATTGACAGTCGCCGAAACCCGGTCATTCCCCGGCGCGCCCGGCGGGTGGGAGGAGGCGGCCGCCGGTCGACCCACCCCGCCGCACAGGCAATCGCGAATTGCTCCGCATCCGAGGGGATTTCCGCAGCCGGCGAAGCATCCGACGTCGAGGAACTGCCCGGCATGGGGCTCAAGGGAGTCGTGGACGGGCATGAGGTGCTGGCGGGCAACGCAAGGCTCTTCGAATCCCGGGGCATCGCGCTCCCGGACGTGGACAGCGATCTCAACTGCGTCTTCATCGCGGTAGACGGAAGGCCCGCGGGGTGCTTCCTGCTCGATGACGCGATCAGGCCAGAGGCACAGGCCGCGCTTGACGAGCTCTTCAAGGCAAAGGTGAAGACCGCGCTGCTGACCGGCGACCGCAAGGCGTCCGCGACACGGGTGGCAAAACGCCTCGGCATCGACGAAGTCCATGCGGAACTCATGCCCGGAGACAAGCGGGATGTCCTGCGCAAGCTCAAGGAAGGCGAAGGAAGTGTCGTCGCCTTCGTGGGCGATGGAATCAACGACGCGGCGGTCCTGGCCGAGGCGGACATCGGAATCGCCGTCGGAAAGAACGGCAGCGACCTGGCAATCGAGGCGGCGGACCTGGTGATACGCGACGGAGACTTGAGAAGAATCCCCATGGCTATGAGAATCGGAAGCGCCACACGGCGGGTCGTCTGGCAGAACATCGCGCTGGCATTCGCCGTCAAGATCGCCGTGATGGGGCTCTCATGCCTCGGAGAGGCAACCCTCTGGGAAGCTGTCTTCGCCGACGTGGGGGTCGCACTCCTCGCAATCCTCAACGCAGTCAGAATACAAAAAAAGTAGAGAATAGGGAGGAGAATGGAGGGAGAAGTGCGTGGACACTATGCAGTGGGCGTCCGTCGAGTAGGGAATAGGGAGGAGAATGGAGGGAGAAGTGCGTGGACACTATGCAGTGGGCGTCCGTTGAGTAGGGAATAGGGAGGAGAATGGAGGGAGAAGTGCGTGGCTGGCGCGCGTGGGCGCGCCTCGCACGGCAGATGCCGCGCGATCCATGTGTAAATCCCTCTCTGTCCTCTACAAGGCACGGCATCTGCCGTGCCCAACGGACGCCCACTGCGTAAAGTAGGGAGTAGGGAGTAGGGAGAAGAAGGTAGTGCGTGGCTGGCGCGCGTGGGCGCGCCTCGCACGGCAGATGCCGCGCGATCCATGTGTAAATCCCTCTCTGTCCTCTGCAAGGCACGGCATCTGCCGTGCCCGACGGACGCCCACTGCATAGTGGCCACGCACTACTTTCTCCATTCTTCTCCCTATTCCCTACTCTATCCCAAATACGGCGCACATCTCATCGAATCGGCGGACCACGTCCTCTCCGAACTTTTCCATAGAGGCGCGTGTTTCCGCGAAGCTCTTCTCATGCATATCACCTGACTTTGAGAAGAACTTGTCGGCCAGGCAGACAAGCATCTCCTCCGGTGTCTCTGGGAGGAAGTCCTTGTGTGGGAGCGGGAGGTTTTCCCTGGCGACATCCTCCTTGGACAGCCCTGCGCCGATATGTCTTTCGCAGATTCTCGCGAACGCCTCCGTCCTTTCGCCTGTCATGCGTCCGTATTCCCGCATCATTTCGCCGCCGATGATTCCGTGTGCCATGTATGGCTGGTCTCCTGTGCAGAGGATTCCGGGCGCATTGCACCGTCCGACTCCGATGTCGTGCAGCAACGCCCCCGCCTCGACCAGTGCGCAGTCCAGCTTCACCTTGCGTATGTCAAGGATTTGCATTGACTTCTCCATGACCTGGCAGCTGTGGCGGTAGAGAAGACGTCTCAGGGGTGTATCCTCGGGATAGAAGTAGTAGAATGCGTCAAGCGAGTAGAACATTGTGGTTGTTTGTGGGGACGGGGTTGCAGGTGAATTGCGGCACGGTGGCCGCCCTGACCCGCTAATTCTTTCCGTGAAGGCCGTTCTTTCCGAATACCTGCCTCATCTTCTGGAGGGCGGCGCTCTCAATCTGGCGGATGCGCTCGCTGGTAAGCCCGTAGACCTCGCCTATGGCCATCAGGGACTGGACGGGACGCCCGTTGAGGCCGAAGTGGCGCTCCAGAATATCCTTCTCGTTGGGGCGAAGCGTTGCCAGGGCGCTGGAGAGCGCGTCATTGACGGCCTCCTCCTTGATCCTGTCCGCCAGCGGATCCGCCTTGTCACCGAGAATGCCTTCCCAGCCCCTGTCGTTCGACTGGATGGCCTGGAGCGAAAGTGGCTGCTGCCCCATCCTCTTGAGTGCGCGGAGCCGTGCGGGGGAGACATTCACGAGCCTTGCGAGTTCCGTGTCGTCGGGTTCGCGGTCGTGTGTCATGGTGAACTCCTGTTCGACCCGTCGGATTTTCGCGAGCTGCCTCAGGATATTCGAGGGGACCCTGATTGGGCGTCCCTTGGAGTTGAGCGCCGTCGTTATGGCGTGGCGGATGCGGTATGTCGCGTATGTCGAGAGCTTGTGCCCGCGTTCCCACTCGAAGGTCTCGACCGCCCGCATCAGGCCGATATTCCCCTCCTGCACCATGTCCGCCAGGCTCATAAGAGAGGTGGTGAAGCGCCTTGCCACCGCAATGACAAGGCGGAGATTGCCCTCGACCAGCGCGTTCATGGCCTCCTGCTTTGCCTTGACATATCCGCGCATCTCCTCCTTGAGGCGTGCCTGCTCCTTGGGGGAGAGCCCCTCCTCGTGCCAGTCGCCCTCCATGAAGTAGTCCACGCAGGCAGTGAAAAAACGCAGCTGGAAATGGATTTTCCCCGACGTGCGGAGGAAGGGGGCGATTGTCTTCGCCATGTCCAGGCGAAGCCCCTCGTCGTCCTTCTGGAATGGATTCCGGACATTGTGGTCCTTGACGACCCCCCTCAGGAACCCCGCCGGGTCGTCGACAATCTCCCTGAGGTCGTCCATCTCGACGCTGTCGAATGCGTCATCGCCGCGCATTTCATCCTCGGCCCCCCCGTCCTCGGCGGTTTCCCCCGCATTGAAGACCAGGTATGTCGCGAGCCCCTTTCTGTCGTCGCTCTTCTGGAGCATCGCCAGTTTGTCGATGATGACCTGGGGATGCTCCTGGATCATGCGCCTGACCTGGGCGTGGTTGAAGCTATACTGCTTTGCCCAGCGGTCCTCCTCCTCCGGCGTAAGGCGCGGGAAGTTTCCGATGTCATGCAGGTAGGACGGCATCAGGCCGCTGCTGCCCCACAGCCGCCACGGCTCGACCTCGCCCTTGAGCTTGTCCAGCGGGCTACCCTGCTTGTCACCGAAATCCGCCATCTTCCAGAAGAGGAGACGCCTCTACTTTGCGCCAATCTTTTTCTTGAGGTCCTTCACCAGGTCGGGGCTGAATCCTTCGACCCTCGTCAACACCTTTCCGTCGGGTGAGAGAAGGACAATGGCGGGCACCCCGCTGCCTGGCTGAAGCGTGCGCTCGAGCATCTTGCGGGTGTGGCGGACGGTCGCGGGCAGCTTGACGTCCCGTGGGGAGTCCATGAAGACCAGGACCAGGTTCTTCCCCGCGAAGGTCTTGAACTCCGCCGTGTCGAGGACTTCGGTGCGAAGCACCTTGCACCAGTAGCACCAGTCCGAGCCGGTGAAGAGGACCATGATGTGGCGGCCTGTGCGCTTGGCCTCGGCCTGGGCGGTGTTCCAGTCGTCAAACCACCCAGGGGGCGTGGTCTTGCCTGCGGGGGTCGGGATGTTCAGCTTCTCGGCCGCCCGTGCCTCCTCGGCCTTTTCCTCCATGCTGACAATCTCGCCAACTTCGGCCTCCCGGATTTCAACGGGGACCTCCTGCGGATTGCCAATCGCCTCGACTGTCATCGCAGCCTCCACGGCAGTGTCGTCCGCGGCGGCAGGAGCCTGTGCGTGAAGCAGGAACGGAACGGCGCAAAGCGCCAGCGCAAACGAAAGCATCGTTCTCATATTCATTCAATCCTCCTTGTTGTTCGTGTGCAGGGCTGAAGGCGCTCCACCGGCTCAGGACGCCGATGAAACAACGGAAAACCCTATTTCTTCTTCTTGCCTCGCCATGGATGCTCGCGTCTGAACTCCCAGGGAGCCTGGGGAGAGGAACCACCCCATAGCCCGACGCCGGACGACCGGGCGCGGCGCTGTGCCGAGGCATACGCGGGATCGTCGCAGTATTGAACATAATGCCAGACTATCCCATTCCGAAGCAATTCCAGCGAAAAATCCTCGCCATTGACATAAATCGTCGCCACAAGACGCCCATATTTGTCATTGTAGCGCCCTTGGACGCGCACCTGCCGCTTGAGAATTCTGGAGGAGACATACCTGCGTGCATCGGGACCGAACTCCTGCGAGGACTCCGGCGCGTCTATCCCGTAAAGCCTGAGGCGCGTCTCGGCGCCGTCCACGGCGCGCACGTCCACCGTGTCGCCGTCCACCACCCTGAAGACGACTGCGTCAAAGGCCTTCCTCTCGTCCACCCGCTGGACGGCTTCCCGCCGTCTCTGCACAGGCCTCTGCCTTCCGCGGTTGTACTTGCTCCGTTCCCCTGCCGGCAGCATGCTCCAGGCAAGCACAGCCACCAGGAAGAATATAATCGGCAGGAGTTTCTTCAGAAGGAACCTTCTACTACGCCTTCTACTCGCGCGCGCCATTTCCGATTAGCGAATTCTGCGGCTGTCCGAAGAGCTGTCTTGCATTCTCGAGGAGGATTCCCGTGCCATTGGCGACCGAGCGGAGCGGCTCCTTTCCCAGGACGGCCGGAAGCCCCGTGTTCTCCTGGATAAGCTGCGGCAGTCCCCTGAGGAGGCTTCCGCCACCAGCCATTGTGATGCCGTTGTCGACGAGGCGGCCGGCGATTTCGGGGGGGCACATGTCAATGGTCTTCCGGATTGCCTTCACGATATTTGCGACCGGGGTCGCGAGGGCGTTCCTGACCTCGTCTGAGTTTATGATGACGGCGCGCGGGAGCCTGTCGCCCCCGTGCCCCATGTCAAGGCCCTTGACCTCGATGGTGAGCTGCTCGGGGAGCTGGTATGCGCTGCCGATCTCTATCTTGATTCTCTCGGCGGTCCTCGGTCCGATCAGAAGCTGGTGCTCCTTCTGCATGAAGGCGATGATTGCGTCATCCATCGCATCGCCGCCATTTGGAACGCTGGTTCCCGCGACAATGCATCCAAGGGAGATGACCGCCACCTCCGTGGTGCCGCCGCCAATGTCAACAATCATGTTGCTGTCGGGTTCCTCGACGGGAAGGCCCGCGCCAAGAGCCGAGGCAAAGGGTTCCTCCACCAGGCGGACTGCACGGGCGCCGGCGGAGATAGCGCTCTCCTTGACGGTGCGGATGCCAACCTCGGTAATGCCGGAGGGGACCGCAATCAAGACACGGGGCTTCATGATCTTGTAGCGGCCGGAGGCACGCCTGATGAAACTGCGAAGCATCTCGTCGGAGACCTCGGCATTCGCAATCACACCGTCACGGACAGGACGGATCACCTTGATGCGCTCGGCGGTCATCGCCATCATGCGCTTGGCCTCCGCACCCACGGCGCGGACCTTGTTGGTGTCGGCGTTTATCGCGACGTAGGACGGCTCGTCAAGCACAATCCCCTCGCCAGACACCCACACAAGGGTGTTCATCGTGCCTAAATCAATTCCGATGTCGTTGACCCAAAGACTCTTGATGCGCTCGAACATATAGACGACCCTCAAAAACAAAAAACCACCCTTCAGCAACTCTGCTGGGGCGGCTTTCGCACTGGACGCTTGCGGTGGTCTCTCTAACTATCAGGGTGCCGACCCGCATCTAATATAGTAGGATTCTCAGGAAAAAAGAGGTGGCTGCCCAACCAGGATTTGAACCTAGACAAACTGAACCAGAATCAGTTGTGCTACCATTACACCATTGGGCAACGCAATCCGTCGCACCGCTACTCACGGCACGGCCGTTAAGATAAACGGGGGAAGACGCTTTTCAAGTCCATTCACGAACTTTTTTGGTAGGGGAAAACTGGATGGAAGAGGCTGCGCCATTGGAGGAGCCGGATTCCTCCTCCGCCGTGCCTGCACACGGAGGAGGAGTTGCCCGCCCGGGAGGAGGCGCGCCTATGCCTTTTCGCTCTGCTCGCGGATTGCCGCGCGGCGGATTTTGCCGTTGACGGTCTTTGGCAGCTCGGCGACGAATTCGATGATGCGTGGATACTTGTAGGGCGCAGTGTGGGTCTTCACGTACTCCTTGATCTCCTCCACAAGGGCGTCGCTGCCCTCCTTGCCCTTCACGAGGACGATTGTCGCCTTGACAACCTTTCCACGGACCGGATCCGGGACGCCGGTGACTGCGCACTCGAGGATGTATGGAAGCTCCATGAGGACGCTTTCCACCTCGAAGGGGCCGACCCTGTAGCCGGAGGTCTTGATGATGTCGTCGGCCCGTCCCTCATACCAGAAGTAGCCGTCTTCATCCTGCCACGCCTGGTCTCCCGTGTGGTAGTATCCGTCTTTCCAGACCTTGCTGGTATCCTCTTCGGACTTGAGATAGCAGTCGAAGAGTCCGCACGGGTGGTTGTCCCGTTCGGCCTTGACGCAGATTTCCCCTGTTTCGCCGGTCTTGACGGGGGTTCCGTCCGGGCCGAGCAACGCCACCTCGAACTGCGGGTTGGCCTTTCCCATCGATCCGGGTCGTGGCTTCATGTCTGCGAGGGTTCCGATGAGCATTGTGGTCTCGGTCTGCCCGAATCCCTCGTATGGGAGCTGCCCTGAGACCCGCGCGAATGTCTCGCTCACCTCTGGGGGCATCGCCTCGCCGGCGGTGGTGACATGCTCCAGCGTCGAGAAGTCATAGCTGGAGAGCTCCTCCTTGACGAGGAACCGGAAGATGGTGGGCGGCGCGCAGAAGGTGGTGATTCCATACTGCTTGAACATCGGGAGGATGTCGGCGGCGTGGAAGCGCTCGAAGTCGTATGTGAAGACCCCCGCCTCGCAGAGCCACTGGCCGTAGAGCTTGCCCCAGAGCGCCTTGCCCCAGCCCGTGTCCGCGACGGTGAAGTGGAGGCCGTCGGGATTGACCTTGTGCCAGTGCCTGGCCGTCATGATATGGCCCAGGGGATATGCGTAGTCGTGCTCCACCATCTTCGGGAAGCCTGTGGTGCCGGAGCTGAAGAAGACAAGCATGGGGTCAGTCGACTTGATGTCGGCGGGGCGCGGATACTCGGCCGGGAAGTTGTGGTAGAGGGAGTCGTAGTCCAGCCATCCGTCCTTGGCGCCGTTCACCGAGAGCTTCAGCTTGACGTCGGAGTTCCTGGCCGCGTCGTCCACCTCGTTGGTGATATTGCCGTCCGCGGAGCAGATGACGTATTTGACGTCGGCGCGCTGGAAGCGGTACTCGAAGTCATGGGAGGTCATCTGGCAGGAGGCGGGAATCGCGACTGCGCCGATTGCATGGAGGGCGTTCAGGATGAACCAGAACTGGTAGTGGCGCTTCAGGACGAGCATGACGCGGTCGCCCCTGCGGACGCCCAGGGAATGGAGCATGTTCGCAGTGCGCATCGCATTCTCGTAGATCTCGGCGAATGTGAAGTCCCGCTTCACCTTGTCGTTGGAGACCCACCTCATGGCAATCTTGCCAGGGCACTGCGCCGCCAGGCGGCCAAGCACGTCGTAGGCGAAGTTGAAGTGCTCCGGCACATGGAACTTGACGCCCTTGAGGGTGCCGTCGGCATTCCACTCCTCGTCCATATATTCCTGGTAGAGAAGCCTGCGCCTGGCGCCTGGCTCCACGTCGGCCTTCGGCGCCTCGGGCACAAAGGCGAAACGCTCGGGCTTCTTCTCCTCGTACTGCCCGCGCATGACAATGGAAAGAAACTGGCAGGGACCGCCGACGGCGACAATCGCGTGGGCCTCGCGGCCGTCAAAGTAGATGCTGTCGCCCTTGTTGAGAAGCTCCTCCTTCCCGTGAAGGCAGATCTTCATCGTGCCAGACAGAATCAGGTCGAACTCCTGGCCGTTGTGCTCGGAATACTGCAAGGGGGCGTTCGGGTCGCCCTCGGGGGCGGTGACGATGAAGGGCTCGCCCGTGCGGTCCTTCATGCGGATTGCCTGGTGGAGATAGCTGAAGCCGGGACGGCGCACAAAGGGGAAGCCGTCGCCGTCACGGGTGACCGTGTAAAGGCTCAGGTTCGGAGACTCGCCGCTGATGACCGACGAGACGTCCAGGCCAAAGTGCTCCGCCACATTGTAGTAGAACGAGAAGGGCGCCTGCCGGGCGCCACTTTCGTAGAGCTCGTACTGCTCGACTGGAGTCCCCAGAAGCTCGGCCATCTGGGCAACAGTGAGGTTCTTCTGGGTCCGCAGCTCGCGGACACGCATCGCAATTTGCTGTTTGTTTTCCATGTTCATTTAATCCACGGTTGGCTATGGTGTTAAATGCAGGGGAAAAACACTGGCCGTTCCTAATACGGACGAGTAATAGGAGAACCGCCCGTATCTTCCCTGCGCAGAAAGGAAGGAACGGACGGCTAGATAATGATAATGCTGAAAATCCCAATAATCGCAAGGAAAGGACGGATGGAGGCAGGCACAGGACGGGACACGGCGGCGCAAACACCGCCGGCAAACGCCTGGACTGAACTGCCTCTCAACATAACTTCGCCTTGTCGATGAAAAACTGACACGAAATCCAGGCAGGATAAAACCCGCCCGGTAATTCCGCAGAATATACCCCGGGAAAACCAGACTACAACGAAGCGGCAAGGAAAATCCCAAAAAGGACGGCGACTTTCGGAAAAAACCCGGGAATTATACGGGAACTAGGAATTACACGGCTTTTTGATTACTTTATATGTTTTTGCAAATAAACTACTTGTGAATGATTGCAAGAAGCCCGTGACGGGGTAGAATACCCCCGTTGGACGGAATGGAAGACCGGCCACTACGCATCCGATGAATCCAGGCAGAACCAAAGGAGAAGCAATGGAAAAAGACGAAACCGAAAGGACTGGCAGGGAGAACGACTGCCTTGACGACGAAAACCGCATTGTCATCACGCTCAGGCGCCCTGCGTCCGCCCCGTCGATGAGCGAAATCCTCAGGAAGGAGCAGCCGGAGGAGATGAGCGTCCAGGAGAAGGACATAATCTGCATGCTGACGGACGAGGAACCTCCCCTGCCCTATCCGACACATCCGCTGAAGCTCGCATACGGGCCGGACGCCCAGGAATACGAAATCCCCGACGAGGCAAGGGAGGAGACGCTTCGGCTGCTATACCCCTTTGCGGAATGCCCGAAGCTGGACGACGTGCTCTACGACATCCACCAGCGGGACTCCTTCGCCGCGCGGGACTACAGGGTGATAAGGGAGAGGAACCGCAACATGCTGGTCTCACCCTTTTTCCCCTCTACTGGCGGAACCGTCCTCGACTGGCTCCAGGACGCCTCGGAGCTCGAGTCCACCCGGAAGTGCAGGAAGAGGCAGTAGAAAGGACCGGGACCGCCCCGCCCTCCCGGAAGTGCCATGCCATGGCCGGCGCCCCGGGAGGCCGGAGGCCGCGTGCGCGGGAAAGGCCCCTTCTTTCTACTCCTGCTCCGCGTAATAGCGGTACTTTCTGTGTTCCTTGTCCTTGGAGCCCAGGAAATAGACCGGTGACGCACTCCATGCGTGGCACATGCTTCGCGCCCTGTCGGCGTCAGGCACCTCCGGGAACGTGGTAAGCCAGGGGGACTTACGGAGGCACTCGCGCCAGGGGGCCATGGCCTCCAGGACGCCCTGCGTGTCTCCAAGCAGCCTCAAAGCCTCCATCACATAGAACTGGAAGTAGAGGCTGCACTCCGTGAGGCCCGGAATCTTCTCCAGGAGGGCGCGATGGACTGAAGGCAGGAACTCCTCGCTGACGGCGCCCGCAATGACCGCAAGCGCCTGGGCGTGCCTGCTTATCCAGTCGTGCCCCGGCACGTCGATGTAGAGTCCGCGTTCACGGTCGAAGAGGTGCTTGTTGACAGCGTCGAGGATATCCCTGCGCATCTTCATCCATCTCCTGGCGAAGTATTCGTTCCCGTCCTGGCGTGCAAGGCCCGCCGCGCTCTGAAGCGCGCATGCGAAGAGGAGGTTTTCGATTGCGGTGGGGGACTTCTTGTCCCGTGACGGGTCTCCCCCTCCCCAGTCGTCTGTCCAGTCCGTGAACCCCCAGAATCCGGGATGCCCGGCCAGCCCAGTCGCGGGGTCGACCAGGGAGGCATAGTACTCCACGACGCCCTCGATTCCCCTGATGAGCGAATGCCGGAAGCCGGAATCAGGGAAATACCTGAGGTAGTCCTCGATCATCAGAATCCAGAAGAGGGAGTATCCGGGGATGTACTGCGGGAGGCAGGACGGGAACCTGCTCTGGGTCAGCCCGTTGACGCCCTGGCTCCTCTGGAAGTCCAGGATCGCCTTCCTCCCCAGCTCGCCGCACCCCGTGCCCTCGTATGAAATCAAAGCCTGGATGCGGGTGTCGCCGACATACTGGTAGCGTTCGTAGAAGGGGCAGTCCTCGTATGTGTCGTGGGCACAGCACAACGCCGTGTGGATGCCTACCTCGTAGATCCTCTCAAGCTCCTTGTCGGAGGAATGAAACTCCTTGAAGGGGCCGAAATCGTATGTGCAGAAGAAGGACTCCAGCACAAATTCCTGGGGGGACTCCAGGTCGCTGACAATCTTCAGGATGCCGGCGGAGCGGATGTCGAATGTCTCGGTGCGCCAGGGATGCCCCGCGCTCCTCAGCACGTCCGCAAGCATGAGCGCATTCGTCCTCTCGGACTGCCACAGCCTGATGACGCCCTTGCCGCCGCTGCCGGAGGTGGCCAGGAAGCCCGTGAAGTATCTGGCGTAGGTCAGCGTCGCCTCCGAGTGCCCCGCGGGAAGGGTGCCGCGCACCGACCCGTCCGCCTGGACCGCAAGACCCGTCTCCCCCGGGTCAAGGACGCCGGCCACCGACGAAGTGCGCAACATCGGCTTGAGGGAGGGCATCTCCATCATCCAAAAGGTGCCGCAGTCGTCGTTGAGACGGTATCCGATGACGTTCGGAATCGGATTCTCGACGATTTCGTTGTCGAGCCACGAGGAGTCGTCGAACCCGGGAAGCATCCATCCGCCAAGGGACTTCTCCAGGTCCGTCTCCTCCCTTGTCATTGAAAAGACTCCGAATCTGTTCGGGGGAAGCGTCTCCTCCGCGTCACCGAGAATCCTCCTGCTTGGGTCCAGGACCGCCTTCCATCCCGTGGGGGTCGAAAGGTCGAAGTCCCCGTCCTTGCATGAGAAGTAGAAGCCTCCTCCCCACTGCATCTCCGAATAGGGCATGGAAGCCATGTTCCAGGTGGGGCGCGGCCAGACAATCACCTCGGCCGACAGGACGTGGGACCCAGCCCCGACCTCCAGCTCCACACGGGAAAGCTGCTTGTATGTGACGGGACTCTTCACCGGCCCGAAGGAGACCAGGTCGCCATCCAGATAGAGCTTGTACCGGCAGTCGGCACAGACATACGCGACAAGGGTGCGCGGGGAGGAGAGGTCAAAGCTCCTCCTGAAAAGATAGAAGCCATGCTGATAGCCGAAGACGCCGGATGGCCAGCACCAGCTGCCCCGGGAGGCAAGAAAACTCTCTGACATGGAAATGATGAGGTATTGGGTTGAACGCAGGACTGGGGGGATGGAAGGGGCGGACGCACGACAGGCGGCCGCCGGCAAGGAAAAGCACGACCGGCTACTATAACTCTCCGAAGGAGAAAGTTCTTCTTCTTTTCAGGCAACGGCAGGAAAAGAGGCGTTTGGCAGATTATATTGCCAAGTTGCCGAAGACAGGGACGATGCACAATCTCTTCCCAAGTTTTCTTCTTTTGTCCTGTTTTTACACCTTTTTTCCAAAAACGCAATCAACCTGACAGAAAGGATCGCCTGAAATGTTCGCAAGTGCCGCCATCATCATGCTCTTCGGCATGGCCTTTGTTTTTGTCTTCCTGATCATCCAGGTATTTCTGACATATTTCTTCGCAAAGCTGGCCGCGAAGTATTCGTACCTTCTGCCCGACAACACAAAGCCGCAGAAGAAGCCCGCCGCCGCCAGCGTCGCGGACGACACGGCCACCGTCGCCGTGATCGCAGCCGCCCTCAGGGGCGCAGGCCGCATCTAGCCCACTTTCCTGTCCCTGGCAGAGCCACTGGCAATTTCCCGTATATCCTGTAGTCAAAAGCATCCCCTAAAGGAGATTCTCCCACAATGAAAAAGATCCGTTTCCTCGACACCTCCTTCCGTGACGGCTTCCAGTCTGTCATCGGCGCACGTGTTGTTTCCAAGGACTTCCTTGACGCGCTTGACGCGGCTGTGGAGGCAGGCTGGAAGCACCTGGAGGTCGGCGGCGGCGCACGTTTCCAGAGCCCGTTCTTCTACTGCGGCGAAGACGCCTTCGAGATGATGGACACCTTCCGCAAGCACGTCGGCGACGCCGTCGAGCTCCAGACCCTGGCACGCGGCGTGAACGTGGTCGGCCTCTCCAGCCAGTCCAGCGACATCATCGACCTGCACGCGAAGATGTTCAAGAAGCACGGCATGACCACCATCCGCAACTTCGACGCGCTGAACGACATCCGCAACATCAAGTTCAGCGGCGAGTGCATCCACAACGCCGGCCTCAAGCACCAGACCACCATCACCCTGATGGGACTGCCCCCGGGAATGAACACCGATGCACACAGCCCCAAGTTCTACATCGGAATCCTGAAGAACATCCTGGAAAGCGGAATGCACTTCGACTCCCTGTGCTTCAAGGACGCCAGCGGCACATGCCCGCCCTCCGTCATCTACGAAACCGTCAAGCAGGCACGCGAAATCCTCGACGGCGAGAACATGAAGGACATCCCCATCGAGATGCACACCCATGACACCGCCGACATGTCGGTCCAGTGCTACATGGCCGCAATCGAGGGCGGCGCCGAAATCATCGACCTGGCAATGCGCCCGATGTCCGGCGGCACATCCCAGCCCGACATCCTGACCATGTGGCACGCATTCAAGGGCACCGACTACACCCTCGACATGGATCCGGAGAAGGTGATGAAGGTCGAGGACGTCTTCATCAAGTGCATGTCCAAGTACATGATTCCGCCGGAAGCCCAGACCACCAACCCGCTCATCACACTGTGCCCGCTGCCAGGCGGCGCCCTGACCGCAAACACCCAGATGATGCGCGACAACAACTGCCTGGACCGCTTCCCTGAGGTCGTGGCGGCAATGCGCGAGGTCGTCGAGAAGGGCGGCTTCGGCACCAGCGTCACCCCTGTCAGCCAGTTCTACTTCCAGCAGGCCTTCGCAAACGTCATGCAGGGCAAGTGGAAGAAGATCACCCCCGGATACGGCAAGATGGTCCTGGGATACTTCGGCAAGACCCCGGCAGCCCCCGATCCCGGAATCGTCAAGCTGGCCGAGGAGCAGCTCAAGCTCGCCCCCACCACCGAGGATCCCCGCGCACTCAACGACAAGGACCCCGAGAAGGGCGTCGCACACGCAAAGAAGGTGCTTGAGGAGAACGGACTGCCCGTCACCGACGAGAACATCTTCATCATCGCCACCTGCGACGAGAGCAGCAACCCGAAGGGCCTCAAGTTCCTCAAGGGCGAGCGCCCGATGGGTGTCCGCTACATCGAGGAGAAGAAGGCCGCTGCCAAGCCCGCCGGCGGCGCAGTCACCGTCAATGTCAACGGCACCGCATACCAGGTGAACACCACCGCAAACGGCGCCGACGCGGCCACCGTGACCGTCAACGGCAAGAACTACAGCGTCTCCTTCGGCGCGGCGGCGGCAGCGCCCGCGGCCCCGCCGGCGACGGCGCCAGCACCCCCGTCACCACCCCGCTCCCCGGCCAGGTCATCCGCATCGTAGCGGCAGTCGGACAGCCCGTGAAGAAGGGCGACGAGATCCTGATCATCGAGGCCATGAAGATGGAGCAGCCCATCACCGCCCCCTCCGACGGAGTCGTCAAGTCCATCGACGTCTCCTCCGGAGACACCCTCGAGGCCGACCAGGTCGTCGCGCACATCTAGCTTAGCGCGAGGCCGGAACCCTTCCGCGCTCCCCATTGCGCGGGGCGCGGGAGGTTTCCGCCGACCTGAAGTGAACGGAAGCACCCCCTTTTCAAGGACAGGCAAGGAAGAACAATGAAAAAGTCCATCTTAACAATTTTTGCGGCGATGGTCGCGGGCATCTGCCTCCCGCTCTTCGCCCAGGACGCGACTGCCGAAACCGCATCCTCCAGCAAGTCGGAGTTTGCCCTGCAGGCTGAAGAGGTCTCCCCCATCGTCTTCAAGACCAATGACGGAGTCTTCGCATGCGAGCAGGACGCCGCCACCGGCAACATCACCGTCAAGTATGTCTGGCCCAACCCGGCGGTCGTCTACCAGGCCAGCCTCCAGGAGCGCAAGGCCTACCGCCCCGGCCGTTCCATGGCAATCCTGAAGATCAAGAGCACATACGACACCGACGCCAACGGCGCCAAGATTCCCGAGCGCAGCAAGCCTGAGCTCCGGCTTGGCATCGGCGCCACCGTCGTCAGCCTTGGCGAGAACTTCGCCCTTGGCCACACCCTCCACCAGGGCGACGTCATCGCCGTCATCAGCCCGTCGATTGTCAGCCACGACTCCGTCACCCCCTCCGACTCCCAGGACATCTCAGCGAAGAGCATGTTCGAGGGACTCTGGAAGTCCACCGGCCTTCGTGACTTCATCGAGATGACCAAGCTCGACTGGACCCTGGGCATCGGACGCCTCATCATGATCGGCGTCGGCCTCCTGCTGCTCTACCTAGCGATATTCAAGGGCTTCGAACCCCTGCTGCTGGTCCCCATCGGCTTCGGCGCGGTCATCAGCAACATCCCACTCGCCGGCATGGCAGGCCCCGACGGCATCCTCGGAATCCTCTTCGAGGGAATCAACCTGGGCATCTACCCGCTCTTCATCTTCCTGGGCGTCGGCGCAATGACCGACTTCGGCCCCCTCATCGCAAACCCGAAGACCGCACTGCTGGGCGGCGCCGCGCAGCTCGGAATCTTCGGCGCACTCTTCCTGGCTGTCTGCCTCAATGAGTGGACGCCAATCCAGTTCTCCATGAAGGACGCGGCCTCCATCGGCATCATCGGCGGCGCAGACGGCCCCACCGCAATCTTCCTGGCCAGCCGGCTCTCGCCAAACCTGCTGGGCTCCATCGCGGTCGCTGCATACTCGTATATGGCGCTGGTGCCGATCATCTTCCCACCAATCATCCGGGCCCTCACCACGAAGAAGGAACGCCTCATCCGCATGAGCCAGCTCCGCCCGGTGTCAAAGCTCGAGAAGGTGATCTTCCCAGTCGTCATCACACTGCTCTGCTGCTTCCTCCTGCCTGACGCCGCACCCCTCATCTCGATGCTCATGCTCGGAAACCTCCTCCGCGAGTCAATGTGCACCGACAGGCTCAGCGACACCGCACAGAACGCACTCTGCAATATCGTCACACTGATCCTCGGACTCACGGTCGGAAGCAAACTCTCAGCCGACAAGTTCCTCAACATCGAAACCCTCGGCATCCTGCTCCTCGGACTCTTCGCGTTCTCAATCGGAACCGCAGGCGGACTCATCCTCGGCAAGATCATGTCCAGGCTCTCAGGCGGCAAGATCAACCCGATGATCGGCGCGGCGGGAGTCTCCGCAGTCCCAATGGCCGCACGAGTCGTCAACAAGGAAGGACTCGTGGACGACCCGCGGAACTTCCTGCTCATGCACGCAATGGGCCCCAATGTCTCCGGAGTCATCGGCTCCGCAGTCGCAGCTGGCGTCCTGCTCCAGGCACTTAATAAGTAACTTGTTGATTATCAACTAGTTATAACAAGCAAGCATCCCCGGAGGGGCATCGTCTCCTTCGGGGAAATTTTCACAACAGAAGCTTTACCTCTTTACAAAAGACATGAAGAAGGTTCTCATTCCGACCAAGTTGGACAAGGTTGCCGCAGAGTATCTTTCCGGCAAGGGCTACCAGGTTGTCCAGGACAGCGAGACCGACCTGATGGCCCTTTGCCAGGCGAACACGGACGCGGAGGCGTTGATTGTGCGCAGTGAGAAGGTCACTCCCGAAATCATCGACCTGCTTCCGAGCCTGAAGGCGATTGTCCGCGCCGGCGCCGGCTACAACACGATCGACATCAAGTACGCCCGCCGCAAGAACATCGACGTGATGAACACCCCGGGCGCCAACGCCAACGCGGTTGCGGAGGAGGTCTTCGCGATGATGCTGGCGGCCTTCCGCCATCTTGTCGAGGCGGACATCGACACCCGCGCAGGCGGCTGGAGCAAGAAGAAGTTCATGGGACGCGAAATCACCGGCAAGACCCTCGGCATCGTGGGGCTTGGAAACATCGGCCAGCTCGTCGCAAAGCACGCCCAGGGCTTTGACATGAAGCTCCTCGCATACGACCCAATCGCGTCAAAGAGCCGCGCCGACGAACTCGGGGTCACGCTGGTCTCCCTGGAGGAGGTCTTCGCAAAGTCCGACATCGTGACACTCCACATCCCCGAAAACAACGAGACACGCGGACTTGTCGGCGAACGGCTCCTCAAGCTCGCAAAGAAGGGGCTCATGCTGATCAACTGCGCACGCGCCGGAATCGTCGTCGAAGACGACCTGCGCGCCGCCAAGGCCGAAAACGGGCTGATCTACTGCAACGACGTCTACCCTGCCGATGTCCCCGGCGCAAAGACCATCGCCGATGTCGCGGCAATCATGGTCCCCCACCTTGGCGCCAACACGGCCGAGGCCAACTTCACCGCCGCAAAGCGGGCGGGCGAGGAGCTTGTCGAATACTTCGAGCAGGGCATCACCCGCTATGTCGTCAACAAGGATCTTCCCGACGGGCTTGACCCGATCTACCAGCACCTCGCATTCCGCCTGGCGACCGTCGCCCGCGCATTCGTCGGCCCGAAGGAGCACATCTCCGCGCTGCGCTGCAGCTACTACGGCGCGCTCAAGCCCTTTGCAAAGTGGTTCACCGCGCCCCTGACCGCCGCCCTCTCCGACGACCTGGCCGCGGCAAGGCAGTCCCCCGAAGAGGCCAACGCGGCGCTCAACGCCAGCGGAATCCTCCTGGACGTCCGCGAAACCGACGAGCGCAAGGGATATGGCAACTCCATGACAATCGACATGGAGACGGCAAAGGGGAAGGTCTCCATCAGGGGAACCGTCGCCGAACACAAGCTCTTCATCTCGCGCATCGACCAGTTCGACAACATCTACATCCTGCCCGTCGGAAACCTCCTCATCGCCGAATACCAGGACCGCCCGGGAGTCCTCGCCAAAATCACGACGCTCCTTGGACAGGCGAACATCAACATCGAGGACATCCACGCGCCCCACGACACCACGGGCACCAGGTCCCTCGCAATCATCTACACGGACACGCTCGTCCCCAAGGAGATGGTCGAACAGCTCCGCAAGGACGTGGACGCCTCCGTCGCGTTCTCAATCGCGCTGCCCACAACGGCGTAGCATCACAAAAAGAGGTTGCGCGGAAAGGATTTGCAATACGGCAAAGATTTCTCCGCCGCAACATCTTTTGAGTGATTATATTTGGATGTTTACTCGCCAGGAAGGCAGTCGAGGGGAGCGTCCGCAACCCTCCTGCCTCCGAGAGCTTCAATCCCCGAACAAAGGAACAACAACACAATGACGGAAGAGTCTTCGGACTCGCCGACAGCCCCTTGCAAGGAGCCAATCACTAATGAGCAAGACTATGACCAAGCGCAAGATAGCGAATGCTGTCGCAGAGCGCATAGGCATCACCCAGAGCGAGGCCTTCAAATCCGTCAAGGCCGTCCTTGAAACAATCTCCGACATTCTCGGCAATGACGGGCACATCGAGCTCCGCGGCTTCGGAGTCTTCGAAATCGTCACGCAGCGTCCCCGCGTCGGACGCAACCCCAACGACCCCGACGTCCGCGTCCACATCCCCGCCCGCAAGGTCGTCAAGTTCCGCGCCGGCACCGAACTGGCCGAAAAGGTCCGCAAGCTGAAGGTCGACTAGACCGACGCGACAGCGACGGCGCCCCCTCAAGTGAGTAGACAGGCGGACGGGCATCCCGCGCCCGTCTGCCGACCACCTCAAAATACGCCCCGTCTCCTGAATGCAACTCAGGGCACGGGGCGCTCGTCTTTCCCCAAAGAAAAGGACAGAACCAAAAGCCCAGATGTCAATACTAGGCGCAATCTGGAATGCACTCAACTCCCCCTCCGCCGACCGCACGGAGGAATTCGAGAGGTACGCCCTTGCCGCCATCCCCGGAGGCAAGGTCATCCGCAGGGGAAATCTGACCCTCGTCGCCGAGGACGCGCCCTTCCTGGCGGAGGACGAGTCGCGGCGACTGGCGCTCTTCGGCGAGCCATACGCAATGCAGCCCGCCCCAAACCCTGCGGAGGGAGTCCTTGACGCGCTCAAGGCGGACAAGGACATCGGGAAGTCAGCCTTGAGGCTGGACGGCCCCTTCCAGCTCATCCTCCAGGAGCTTCGGGACGGCATCACGGTGATCCTCAGGGACCCGCTTGGTCAGGCAGACCTCTTCGTCACGCGGAAGGAACGCTCCATCCTCTTCTCCGACAGCATTCCGCTACTGGCGGAATATCCAGGCGTCTCCCATGAAATCGACCGCAGGGCGGTCTCGGAGTATTTTGCGCTGGGCTATGTCCCCGCGCCGGCGACGTTCTTCCAAAGCATCGAAAGAATCCCCGCCAGGTGCTCATTCACCATCGACGGAGACGGCACGGCGGCCCTGGCGCCATACTGGACGCCCGCATTCACCCCCAACCACGCGCGCGACTGGGAGGAGACCGTCGAAGACGCACGCAGGCTCCTGGAAACGGCCATCGACAGGCGGCTCGCCGCATATCCCGACGCCGGGTTCACGCTCTCCGGCGGAGTCGACTCCGGAACAATCCTGGGAACCGCACGCAGGCTCCACCCGGACCTCAAGGCAAAGGCGTACACAATCGCATTCGAAGATGAAAGCTACGACGAAAGCCGGCACGCAGCAATAATCGCCGAAAAGGCGGGGGTAGCCCTCGAAGTCATCCCCGCCACCCCGGAGGATGTCTCGCTCCTTGACGAACTCGTCAGAATCTCAGGCGAACCATTCGCCGACTCGTCGCTCCTCGCAAGCGCACTCTGCCAAAGGAAGGCAGATTCAAAATGCCTCTTCACCGGAGACGGCGGAGACGAGTTCTTCGGAGGATACAGGCGATACCAGGCAATGGCGCTTCGCCACAAGATGCCGGGATGCCTCGACCCAATATCAAGAGGCGCCGCACGCATCGGAAAGGCAATCCTTCCAAAACCACGGGAGAACCGAACCCTCCTCGGAAATGCCGTGCGAGGACTGGATGCCTTCTCAAAACGCCCCCTGGACGCATACGCATCTTTCCAAAGGGTCGCATCGGACAGGCTGATCGAGGCAATGCTGCCACGAATGCCGTCGCCACACTTCCGCGATGTCTGGGCGGAGGAGATGAAGTCAATGCACACGGAATCCCCCGCGCTGAAGTACAATCTCCTCGACATCATGCACTACCTGCCAGACGACGGATGCCGAAAGCAGGCAATCGCCGCCGCATACGGGGAAACACACCTCCTGGCGCCGCTGATGGACCGGGATGTCAGGGACTTCGCCTTGACACTCCCGATGGACTTCCGGCAAAACTCCCACGAGACGAAGAGGGTCCTCCGCAATCTCGCCGCGCCCTTCATCCCCCCCGAAATCCTCGCACTGCGAAAACGCGGCTTCGGAGTCCCGCTCGCACAATGGTTCAGGGCTCCGCTGGCAAAGATGGTCACGGACGCGGCCGCGTCAACCGCCGAATGGGATACACACAGGCTCCTCAATCCGGGAAAAGTCCGCTGGATTGTGGAAAGACATACCTCGGGAAAAACAAATCTCTCCGCGCCCATCTGGGCACTTCTTTGCCTCCGTGCATGGGAAATCCAATATCCGGCTTAGATTAGCGAAATTACACAACTCAGCAAAACCAACGAAAAGGCAATTTGAAAACAACGCGAAAAAAGTCGTATTTGGCTTATGAACTGAAGGTTTTTCCTTGATTTCGCGATGTTTTTTTCCTAAAATGAAATCGAGGGAGAAAGACGGCGGACACCTTGGCCGCAGGAAGCCTCCCGTCGGCTCGAAATCCAGCAACTGCACATACAACGCATAGAGATAGAGATCTTCGCCATGAAAAAAACTCGTTTCTTCACCCTTATCGAACTGCTGACCGTCATTGCCATTATCGCAATCCTCGCGGGTCTGCTCATGCCCGCGGTCTCCAAGGCGCGCCAGAAGGCACGCGCCACGCAGTGCCTCAACAACCTCAAGAACATCGGAGTCGCATTCATCGCGTTCAGTGACGACAACAGGAGCTTCTTCCCCAGCGCATACACGAAAATCAAACACAACAACACTGACATCGAAGTTGGCTGGTCGGGGGCGATCTATCCATACGTCGGCCTGTCATACGGCTGCGACCCCACCTCCATCCTCCGCAGTGTCCTCAACTGCCCATCCGGGTATTTCGACTCACACATAGGAGTTGACGAGTTCAAGGAGAATGTCAGCAGCGCATACACCACAAATCCGTGGATTACCGATGTCCGCAATGTGACTGAGGGCAATAAACTCGTCTACGAGGTCGATTCCAAGAACAAGCCCATCAACCAGAGTGCCAAGAACAGCAATATCGCATTTGCGTCCAGCGCAATCATGGTGGCCGACGCAAACTGCGGAAAGGAGAAAGACGCAAAGATCGGAGCCGCCCTCACCATCAACTGGCTCAACAAGAAGCCCGTCGATTGGCCCCGTAGCAAATTCTCCGAGACAGAGCTCACCACGGAAATCGGCGACGCGGCCAATGTGTATGTCCAGGCTGATGCAGGTGACGACCCCGCCTGGATTCACGCCGACTCCATCAACGTCGTCTATGCCGACGGGCACTGCGGCTCCATCACTAGGCAGAATGGCCTGACCCCCGCGGACTTCGTCATCCGCTAAGTTCTGCATCGAAGAATCAAAAGGAAGGCGCCTTCCTAAAACGGAGGTCCCTCCATTAGCGACGCCCCGCAGAAGGCCCGACCTCCTTGCGGGGCGTTTCCTTATCCCAAGGACGCACCACACGATACCAGGCCGACATGGCACCCAGGAAGGACAATAGAAAAACCGACGACGGCACCCCCGGACGCAGACGCAACGCCCCGGAGAGGCAGGCCGGTCAGCCCCCAAGGCAGAAGAAAAAGCTGAGCGACAGCATGGTCGACTACATCGAGGCAATCGACCTGCTGACTAGACGGCACGGACATGCCCACACCAAGGAAATCGCCGAACTCATGCAGGTAAAGATGCCCTCGGTGACGACCGCGCTCCGGCAGCTCTCCTCAAAGGGGATGATCGTCTACAACGCAAACCGCCCCGTCGAACTCACACCAGACGGACAGGGGGTCGCAAACCGCATCGCCCGGAGGCACCACACAATGGAGCTCTTCCTCCAGCGCGCCCTGGGACTCTCAAACGAGGACGCACACCTGGTCTCGTGCAGCATCGACCACATCATCGACGACGATGTGATGCGACGCTTCCTGGTTTTCTACGACGCGCTCGAAAACCGCACCGACAGCCGGCGGCTCTCTACGCACCTTACGGAGGCTATCGACTTCATAAACAACGACCCCGAAAACACTTATGTCTCCCTATCGTCGCTTGGGAGCGGCGCAAGGGGCGTCTATGTGAAGGCAAGTCGACTACTCACCCCGGAGGAGGAGAGGCGCGTCCGCGGCGAATTCGGCCTTGAGCCAGGGGTCGGCCTCTCCAGCGGAGGCCTGACCCTCGACAAGGCATTCTACACCGTCAAGACCGACACCCGGGAGATGCGGAGCTCGATACCCGTCGAAATCGCCGAAAACCTGTGGGTCAGGATAAAGAAGGAGGACGAGCCATGAGCGAAAACCAACTCCCCTTCCACTCAAATGGCTGGAACGGCTATGTCGCAGGGCCAAAATGGAAGGAGCTCTTCCTGGACCTGGACAAGTGGCTCGCCGACAATCCGGGCGAACTCATCGTCCGATACCCGTGCCGGGATGTCCGGAAGGTGACCACCCCCCTCGGAGTCGTCTATGTGAAGGACATCCGCGCACTCACAGACGCGGGATACTACCACCGGGACCTCTTCTCCCTGGCAAAGTGGATCTTCAGGCGTTCACGCGCAGTCGAAACATGGAATGCGTCCAAGACCCTCATACGCAAGGGATTCCTCTGCCCTGTCCCGCTGCTCGCAGTCCGCAGACGCAAGGGGATTACGCCAAGGGATGTCTTCATCTCCGCTGAAGTCCCGCTGCCAAACCTCTTCGACCACCTGCCAAAGGGGATGAACGGAACAATCCTGGCGGAAATGCTGGCCGATGAAATCCGACGGCTCCACCGCTCCGGATTCGCGCACGGAGACTGCATCCTGCGAAATGTCTGCTACGATGAAAAGAACCGCAGGATAGCATACCTGGACAACGACCGGACATGGCTGCCACCCGCTTTCCTGCGAAGACACTACCAGTGCCGAAATCTCGCACAGATGGCGTATAGTCTGCTAAAGCGCTTTGGCGAGGCTTCCTGCAAGCACTTCCTGGAGTTCTACTCCAAACGGGCAGGATGGCCATCCGCGGCCGCCATAAAGTCGATGCATGCGACCGCACTCAAACGGCGCAACAAAAAGAAGAAGTAGGTACCAATGGCCGATGACAATTTCCAGCAGTGCGAATGCACTGTCCTCTTAAACGAGTGCCTCAAGGGACTCTATTGGCGAATGCGACTTGACGCGCCGGGAATCTGCGCATCCGCACGCCCAGGCCAGTTCGTGCATCTACTCCTGCCAGCCCTCGAAGGACATGTCCTCCGCAGGCCTTTCAGCATCTGCGACGTCCAGGGCAATACCCTCACACTGGTCTACAAGACCGTCGGCGATGGAACCCGCTCGATGACTTCCATCCCCACAGGGACATCGCTGGATCTGCTAGGCCCACTCGGACACGGCTTCACGGCATTCTCCGGCAAACGCCCGTCACTGCTGCTCGGCGGCGGCTACGGATGCGCGGCAATGCTCTTCGCCGCAAGACGCCTCGTGGAAGCCGCCCTGCCCCCGCCGGTCGTCCTCCTCGGCGCACGCACAAGGGAGGATATCCTCCTCGTGCAGGAGTTCGAGGAACTGGGATGCACGGTCAGAATCTCGACCGACGACGGTTCCTGCGGCGTCAGGGGACGAATCACCCTGCTCCTCGAGGAGGAACTCGAAAAGAACCCCGACGACATCTGCATCACATCCTGCGGCCCCAGGCCAATGCTGGAGGCAGTCGCCAGGCTCGCCGCCACCCGCCCCGACTGCAAGTGCGAGGTGAGCCTCGATGAACGAATGTGCTGCGGCGTCGGAGCATGCTTCGGGTGTGTCCTCAAGGTGAAGGACGCATCCGCCCCGGAGGGCTGGAAGTATCTGCGCTCCTGCAAGGAGGGACCGGTCTTCAATGCGGCGGAAATCCTCTGGCGCGACGATACAGGGGCGTAGCCACCAATGCGCTTCCTGCTCTCCATCTACAAGTATTTTCCCACGGGCGGCCTGCAAAAGGATGCCCTGCGCATCGCACTGAAGGCGTGCGAACGGGGACACGACCTCCTCTTCCTGACTACGTCCTGGGAAGGAAGCCGCCCCGACAATCCACACCTTGAGATAAAACTCCTCCCTGCCCCGCACGCCTGCGGAAATCTCTCAAAAATGAGGGAGTTCTCGCAAATGGTCGCCAGGGAACGAGACGAAAACCAGTGCGACGCGGAAATCGCCATGAACCGAATCCCCGGCGCGGATCTCTATTTCGCCGGAGACGAATGCATGAAAAGGCTGCTGCCACCAGGGGCGGACGGAGATGAAAAGACCACCACTGCGGACGCAATCGTTGACCAACTCGAGGAGGCGGCACGCACCACACGCAAACCCCATGGCACATACGAAGGATTCCAGGCTGGAAAGTGGCATGGGTTCACGCTTCTGCCAAAACCAAAGATCCCGCTTGACAGACTGGACCAGTGGATTGACGAAAACGACGCAAACAACGTGCGATCAAGTGCCATCATGCGGCGAATTGCAAGAATCGACCAGCCAAATGGCGCCCCGCCATGGTATCTCAAAGTGCTCTGGGGACTCGGAGACAAACGGCAAACCATCACCCAGGCACTTAAATGGAGGTTCCGACCCTCACGCGCAATACATATCTTCAAAATCTCGCAGATAATGGAGGAATGCGGATTCCTGGTTCCCGAAGTCCTCCTCGCCGCAAGAAAACGCCCATGGCGACCATGGGGAATGCCGACGGACATCCTGGTCACACGAGCCGCAGAAGGACGCCTCGTCTCCGACGCACTCTGCAAAGGAAATACAGGCCCCATCCTGGAGGGCGTCCCGCGGCAAAAACTCATCGAACAGACGGCACGGGAACTGGCACGGTTCCACAAGGCGGGATTCGTCCACGGAGACTGCCACCCCGGAAATATCTTCTATGTCGAAGGACGCGAGGATTTCTGCTACATAGACAACGACCGGACGCAAAAGTACCCACGGTTCAACCTCAGGGGAGCCGCCACAAACATGGCATCAATGGGATTCTATCTCCTGGGAAACAATGGACTCCGCTTCACCACCCAGGAATGGAACAGCCTCCTCGAGTCATACCTGAATGAACTTAAACTGCCTCCCCCGCAGGAAGATAAGCTAAAAAACACACTTGAAGGAAAACTCAACTCCAAACTAAGAAAAGCCGGGATAGACATGACAGAATGCTCCCCCAGAGGATAAGTGCCACGGGGAAGTTCACACTTATGAATCCACGAAACACACGAAATCAGTGAAACAGCTTCATGAGAAGACGTTATTCGTGTGTTTCGTGGTTCTGAACCTCTGCCCTTGTTTCGTGTATTTCGTGTGTTTCGCGGTTCAGTCCATTCGTGTCCATTCGTGTCCATTCGTGGTTCTGAACCTCTGCCCTTGTCTCGTGTATTTCGTGGTTCAGTCCATTCGTGGTTCTGAACCTGCCTTTCTTTCGTGTATTTCGTGTGTTTCGTGGTTCAGTCCATTCGTGTCAATTCTCCAGAAGGAACGGCGTCACGGCGAAGAAATTGACGCCTAGGTTCTCCCCAGGCTTGGACAGCTGGTTGTCCAATTTGATTTCAACCTTGTCCTTGAGAGCGGTAAAGACGATGTGGTGGAGATTTATCCTGGCCACGCCGTTGTTTTGCTCATACCTTCCCTTTTCGCCTCTCCGGTCGACGTATTGCCAGGAGAGGTCTTCGCGAATCTCCGCGCCATCATCCAGCGTCGCGCGGATTCCAAAGTCTCCGGCAGACGAGTCGCGCTTCTTGACATTGTCCACGTCGCATGTTGCGAATTGGAGCAGATACGTCCTTCCCGGAACCAGGTTTTGTGCGGTCTGGCTCAGCGAGCTGACTTCATCCTCCTGCTTGGAAAAGACTGCCATGGTATCACCAACGCCCATATTGCCACCCCAGCGGTTTTGGGAGGCGTTGGCATACCCCGTGTATTTTTCAGTAGTCACATTGCCGCTTTTTTCCCATCCCTGGAATCCTTCCGTGAAGTCGCCGTTGACGACATGGCCCGGGCGATAGCAGAAGCCATACTCGTCGGAGAGCATGGTCGTCTTCCCCTCCACGACATAGTGCCTCAGGAGCATATAGGACCAACGGTGGAACTCGTGGTCGGCGTAGTAGCTTCCCCAGTATCCGACGGCACCCAGGCCATCCATGCACGGGTCGTTTGCAATGCTGTTTAACTGAAGGTCCAGGAAGTACTTCATATCCACTTCCGGATGATGATGGAGAGAGAGGATGGGGACCTGATTGAAGTTTCCAAGTATGACCCCGAGGGATTGAAGCACATTGGGGAATGCCTTGCGGATTTGCCTGACATTGTCCACTATCTTGTCGTCGATGGTTTCCCGTGCCCCCTGTTCAGTCCCTGCGGTGTGGCAGTACGCCTCGAGAAGGAGCCTTCCCCTTCCTCCGCTGGCGTTCACGCACTCGGATAGGAACTCCTGGTCGATGCCGATGGTGGCGGGCTTGCCCACAATCCAGGAATAGATCAGGCGGTTTTTGGGATTGGTGTAGGCGTGCAGCCCCCGCGTGTAGCGCTGGAGCATGACGGGCTGAAAGAAGAACTGCTCATCGCAGGTGACGCCGTCATAGCGGTCGTCAATCATTCCCCTGCTCTGGTCAAGGCGAGCCGTCAGATCCTCGTCGTCCTTCAGATTCGTGCTCATCTGATTGGCAATCCAGCGATACCCCTGTCTACGGAACCACCCAAGCTTCTCGTCGGGTATGCTTCCCCCGTTCTGGGTCGTGATGGCCGGCAATCCGTATTTGACCTGGAAGTCCCAGTCATACGTAGGGTTCTCCGTGACGATGCTATTGACCACTGGGCAGTAATTCAAGGTTTCGGCAATGGCGCGCACGACTATTCGGCCGCCGTTGAGCGCATTGCGCACGGCCAGGGTATGCCTGCCCATTGGCACGTCATGGAAGCTCTCGTTATTCAAGGATTCGCCATCCAGCACCGTTGTCTTGCCGTCCATCACGACCTCCACTGGCTGCCCGCCTGCATCCTGGACGGCAAGGTAGATCCAACCGTCCCGGCTGTTGGTGAAGGAGAACTCCTGGATGTCGGAAACAGGCTCCAGGGGCTTGTTCAGGACTTCCGTGCAAAGGTTGTTGAGCCGCCGGTGGCCGCTGACGTCTATGGCTGGAATGTCGATGACGGCGTATGTGTGGTTCTTGGAGTATGCCTCCTCCCCGTTCTTCCTGTCGCGCAGGGATACCGTCAGGATGCCCGAGCGTGCCCCTTCCGGAAGCCTGAGGGTGTTGATTTCGGGTTGCAGGGGCTGGACCACGATTTCGTCGCAGTCCGATGCCTTCATGACGACGTCCATCTCCTCCATGTTTTGCAATTTGCCATAGAAATGGAATGAAACCACAGGGTTGTCGGCAGGAATCCGGTGTAGAAGAGGTTCCCAGGGAACCATGGTCGGCTGTCCATAGATTACTGCGAGTTCTGGAGCGGATGATCCCATCTGGCCAGCTTCGGTCAATGCCGTCAGCCTAACATCCGCCACGCAGAGTTCCCCCGTGAATCCCTCGGAGAAGATGGCGGCAAAGAACTTTCCGTCTGAGGAGTCGAACAAGGTGAACTCCTTCTCGAGGAATGTCCAGTCGTATGTGCCGTTTGCGGGCGTGACACCTTCATATTTCTCCCAGCCCGCATTGCAGATGCTGACGCCCCGGACATTGCAGGAATAGTCCGTCGCCTTGAACCAGGCGGAAATCTTGTATCTCTCCCCCGCGACCAGTTGGAGATCCAATTGCCGGAGGACGGATTGCGCATTCTTCCCAGATGTGTTGATTATGTGGACATACGGCTTGTCATCCGGGCCGCCGTTGAGGCAGTACTCCGCTTCGCCACTCTGGGCTGTAACAAACCAGAACAGGGGAGGAGTATCGGTCCGGTCTGTCTTCAACTCCCCATTGACAAGGATGTTTTCCCCTGGCTTGACGGATGCTGAAGCGCAAAGTGAAAACAAGAACAACACGTAAATGGCACAACGCAGGGATTTCATGGACGCAACTCTCTTTTGTTTTGAATCAAACCGCGGTCCGAATGCGCGGGAAGGCCACGGACTTCAAAAAAGCCCGCGCGCCTCCAGCGCATCCGGTGATGGAATCATCGGTCAAGGTCGCCGCCAGCGCAGTCAACGCCTGGGAACCAGTAGAAATCCTCGAGAAGATTGCTGAAGACGGAAATCTTCGCCCGCTGCACGGGCTCAACATGCCCATCCCCAAAGGAGAAGTTCATTGTGTTGCTATGGCGACAGTAGTTTACTGTATCCTCTACTTTTGAAATCAGCCCGAATGGGTATGCAACCCAGGATGTGTACCCGGGAGTCCCAAGCAGGTTGAAGCGATTGCCGTCCAGCAGATTGACATAGATGGAGGGATACTTGATGGAGGAGATGCGATGCCAGGTGGCCGCCTTGTTGGACCCCGTCACACCCCAGCTCCAGGCGTCGTTGTTATAGATGAGCCCTGAATAGCCCATTCCAAACTGCGCCTGATAGCTGATGTTTCCCGCGACACGCTGATCAGTCGGGCAGGACGGACACTGGAGAACCTTGTGCCAGCCACCCTTGTCCTGGCCAGTGCCAGGAGCAGTGTAATCCATTGAAGAGGCTGGATCCTTGTTATACCAGTCACGGCCTTCCATCGGGGCGCCTGGAATGATCGGGTTCAGGGTAAACCAGGTATAGACATTCCAGGACTCAAGCCAATCTGCATAGAATCCCATCTGAGGATGGTCAATGCAAAATGCCAGGGGCGGAAGGTAGTCGTCGCTGTCGTTGGCGTAAAGCACATTGCCTAGCTGAAGCTGCTTCAGGTTGTTGACGCAGCTGATTGCACGGGCCTTCTCACGGGCCTTGGAGAGGGCTGGCAGCAACATGGAGGCCAGGATTGCAATGATGGCAATCACAACTAGTAGTTCAATCAGGGTGAAGGATCTCTTCATTGTTCTTTTCTCCTTTGTTGAGAATAATCATGGCAGATGAGAAAGAGGAAAAAGTAGTTAATCCACAGTTTCAAACCAGTATGCCACTTTCTCTGAATTCCGGGTGCGTGCAAACCACCAGTTTGATTGCCACACGTAGAGCCCATCATTATTATACGAAAAAATGCAGTCCTCCAAAGGAAAAACATAAAAATAGCGGATATACTACTTTTGCAAACAGAAACCAGGGCTCCCCGCCATCCGCGGCCTGACACATTCCCTTTTGCAATGTGCGTCTTTGGCCTGCGCGCTCCCTTCCCCCACGCATCGCATCTGTCATCGCCACAATGAACAAGTCATCGGAGATTTCAAGGCAACTGATTCATGAATTGAGTGCGGGAAGGTATCCGCCTGACTCGCGCTTTCCCTCTGAATACTCGCTAGCCCGACGCTTCAATGTTTCGCGGCTGACAGCAAACAAGGTCGTATCCTCCCTGGTGGGAGCGGGATATCTTGTGCGTGGCGTCCGTGGTTCAGGGACTCGCGTGGCGCGTGCCGCGCTCCATTCAAAAGGGAGGATAATCTATTTGGGAAGCATCCTCCATCCCAATGAGGTCAAGGCGCTTCAGGGGATATTGAGCACATCGCAGGCCAACGGCTACACACTGGAGATCGCAAAGCCTGCCGAGCAGAACCTGAAGGAATTCCTAATGCGTCATAACGGCGACAATGATACTGTCGGCATCGTGACCATAGGCTATTGGAACATGCCAGACGAATACTGCCCCAGGATTCCCATGATCTACCTCGATATGCCAGATCCTATCTACCATGCTGACAAGCATTACGTTGCAACGCCGAATCTGGAAGCCTCCAAGAGGCTGATGGGGGAATTCCTCTCCAGGGGACACCGTGAAATCGTAATCTACACATCACCGAACTATCAATTCCAGCATGCAACCTATCGCGTCCAGGGATTCCAGGAGACGATGCGGCTGGCGGGCATCCGGGATGTTGAGAAGCGAACCTTTGCCGCCATGGACTATACGGACGAGGATGCCGTGGAGAATCTAAGAAGGATTTTGTCAAGGTATCCCAAGACCACCCTTGTCGCCACCACAAGTGACGACCTTGTGCGCACCATGCTGCAAGCCATGAAAGCGCTTGGCATTCCCCATCCCGGCCCCATAACGCTTACGGGCTTCGGCAATATCAGCGACATCAGCACAATGCACCAGATCCCCACTGTGGAGCAGAATTACTTTCAAATCGGGGTCCAGGCCTGCACCGCGCTTATAGACCTCTTTGAAAAGCGCTGTGACAGTATTCCAAACATTCAATACGTCGACTGCAAAATGGTCAATTTGGAGTGCATTCGCCACATTGACTCCGCCAGTTGACATTGGGGAAGCGGACTGAGAATTGCGCAGGCATACTCCCTCGTCTACTCAATACTCCCCCATTTGACAGGTGGCATGATAGTTCCAAGTGACGCACAGTTCCCCAAGATGGCAGATGGTAGAATCACCCTGGCTACGCTATTCGTGTCCATTCGTGTCCATTCGTGGTTCAATAACCCTCTGCTCTATTTTCGTGTTTTTCGTGTGTTTCGTGGTTCTGAATCACCCTGGCCACGACATTCGTGTCCTTTCGTGGTTCTGAACATGCCCTTGTTCGCGTATTTCGTGGTTCGCATACCACCTTCTTGGGGAGTGTTATTTCCCCTTTTTCATGAAGAGTGCATTAATCAGCGGGAGTACGAAGATTGTCAGGATACCCGCCACCGCGACTCCGCTTGTGGATGCGGCTCCGATGCCCGCCCTCATTTCGCTTCCGATGTTGCTTGCAAGCGCGATTGGCAGCATTCCCAATGCGCTGGCCAGGATGACCATCAGGACGGCCCTGAAGGACTCCCCTGAACCGCGGACCAGCGCCTCGCGCGGCGCAACCCCCTGGGCACGGAGTGAATTCGAACGGTCAACCATCAGGATTGCCGCGTTGACAACCACGCCGATGAGCATCAGGACGCCAAGCATGACGAGGATGTTGATGTTCCAGCCACTCAAAACCAGCCCCCATACGACTCCGATGAGGCCGAAGGGCAGCGTCAGGAGGATGATGAACGGACGCGTGAACGACTCCATGATTGCGGCGATGGTCAGGTAGGTCAGGAATGCGGCCAGCAGGATTGCCTCGGCAAAGTCCGCCACTGCATCGCCGAGATACTCGGCGTTGCCGGAGACGTTGATCGTGTATTCAGGGGGAATCATCCCGTCTTCATAGAGCCTGTTGACGACTGCGGCCTGCGTGCTTTGCAGCGGCGCTCCGTCTGCCAGCGTTCCTGTAATCCATACGACCCTGCGCTTGTCATTGCGGTCGATCGTGACTGGGATTGTGCGTTCCGTGATATTTGCGACGCTGGAGAGCAGGACCGGGTTGCCATCCTTGCCGGGAATCAGGAATTCGGCCACCTGCCCCCGTCCTTCCTCCTCGGCGTATTTGACGCGGATGTCGTAGGAACGGTCGCCTGTCTTGTAGAGCGCCGCCTTGATGCCTTCAAGATTGCCTCGCAGGATGCTTCCGAGAACCGAGGAGGTCAGCCCGGAATCCTGCATGACAGTGCGCTTCGGGGTAATCAGCATCTGGGGCTTTCCCTCGCGGACGGATGTGTCGAGGGTGGAGACACCTGCGATTTCGCGGGAGACGCTGCGCGCATGGCGTCCAATCGACTCCAGCACCGCCTGGTCGCTGCCGGAGACGCTGAATTTGATTGGGGTCGAGATGCCGCCCATGTCGGACGGGACTGCCACCGTGTAGTAGATGTTGGGTTCCTGGGCCAGTCGCGCCTGGATTTCGTTGATTCGGTCGGCCAGTTTCCACTCGCGCTCCAACTTGCTCTTGAAGGACAGGTCAATCTGCGAAAGATAGACCGCGACCGTGGTTCCGCTTCCAACCGACTCGATCTTGCCGACCTGCACGGAACAGTTGACCAAGTCCGAGAGGTTGTTGCGGAAGTCCTCCGCAATCTTGTTGACACGCTCGCAGGTCTGTTCGAGGCTGTAGTTCACAGGGCACTCGATGACTGCGGTGACGCGCCCCTTGTCGGCATCCTCCATCAGCGTGAAGCCAAGTCCACTGCCCTGCTTCGCCACCACAAACCAGAAGAGAAGCGCACATCCTGCCGTTGCCAGAAGACAGACAAACCGCCGTTCAACGCACCAGCGCAGCAACTTCGCATATTTCTGGGCGAGCTTGGCAATGAGGACAGTCCACTTCGAGGCAAGGCGCATGAGGGGCCCCTGCCTACGCTGCCCCTTCGGCTTCAGAAAGACCGCGCAGAGAATCGGTGTCAGGGTGAAGGAAATGAAGATCGAAGTCAGGTTGACGATGAGGGTCGTCATCGCAAAGGGCTTCAGGATCTTTCCCACAAGACTCCACATCATCGTAAGGGGAAGCATGACGACTACGTTGGTGCCAGCCGAGGCAAAGACGGAGATCGCCATCTCGCTGGTGCCCTTGGAGGCGGCTTCCCACGGGTCGTCGGTCTTTTCCATCCAGGAGGAGACATTCTCCAGGACGACAATCGAGTTGGAGACGAGGATGCCGACCGAAAGGCCGATTGCCAGCAGGGTGACGACGTTCAGCGTCTGCCCCGCAATCTGCATGAAGAAGAAGCTGATGATGATAGTCAGGGGCATCGAGATGAAGACAATCAGGGTGGTGCGCAAGTCAGCCAGGAAGAAGAAGAGGATGATTGCGCAGAGGATGATGCCGCTGATGATGTCGTTGATCGTGGAGTCCACCATCTCCTGGATTGTGCCCGCCTCGTCGGTGACCACCTGGAGATGCATGCCGCCGGGGAGAAGCTCCTGCATCTCGTCCACGCGCTTGCGGCACTCCTCCACCAGCTTGACCGTATTCGCCTCGCCCTTCTTGACAATCGAGAGGATTACGCACTCCTCGCCATTGAGCCATGCGCGGCGGCGGACTTCCTCCGTGGTCATGAAGACCGTGCCCAGGTCGCCAAGGGTCCTGCGAACCCCGTCTTTGCTTACGACTTCGAAGGAGGAGATTTCGTCGATTTCAGGATACTCCGCGTCAAACTTGACGCTGACTTCAGTGCCCTTTTCCCGGATGTATCCGGATGGCAGCGAATTGATGTTCGCCTTGATCGCGCCAACCACGTCGGCAGTCGTCAGTCCCGCGGCCACCAATGCGCGGCGGTCGAGCTCCACATGGACTTCACGCCCGTTGCCGCCGATGATTTCGACGCTTCCGACACCGGGAATCATCGCAAACCTGTCCGCCAGGGAATTGTCGACGTAGTCGTACTTTTCCTCGAGGGTGGCGTCCCCCGTCAGCGCCAGCTTCACGACGCTGGTGGCATTGATGTCAATCTTCTCAATGACCGGTCTGTCCGCGTCGTCGGGCAAATCCCCCAGGATCTTGTCAACCTTCTCACGTACATCCACTGCGGCGACATCCACATCCACATCGAGATTGAACTCTAGAAGGATGTTGCAGATGTTCTCAAGGCACGTGGTCTGGATGTGCTTGAGCCCGTCGATTGACGAGACGGCGTCCTCGATTCGCTTCGCCACATCCGTCTCCATGTCCTCCGGGGTGGCTCCGACCCAGGTGGTGCTGATGCTCACGTATGGGACATCCGCCGAGGGAAGGTTTTCCAGGGACAGCTTTCTGTAGCTGTTCAGTCCCAGGCCCACAAGCGCAATGAGCAGGCATGTCATGGCCACGGGCCGTTTGGTTGATGCATCCGATAAAAACATCTTCGGTTTTCTCCCTTCTTATATGAGAAAAGTGACAGGAGAGACAGTCGAACGGCTACTTCACCAGGACGGGTTCGCCGTCCTGGATCATATACTGCCCTTCGAAGACAATCGGCAGGTCGGCACTCAGCCCCTCGCCGCTGACCTCCAGGACGCCGTCCTCCGAGATGCCCTCGGTCACGGCAATCTCCTTCGCCTTGCCGTCCACCACGGTGTAGAGAAGAAGCCCGGAGGCACGGCGCACAGGCACGATAAGGGGAACCCCAAGACCATGGGACTGCTTCAGGTTGACTGCCAAATCCACGAGCTGGCCGGGGACAAGCAGGTTCTTGTCGGGGTTCCCGAAGGTGCCCCGCACCTGGAATGTCCGCAATCCCTTCTCAATCACGGGACTCTTGTCGGTCACCTTTACCTCCCAGGAGCCGTCGTTCCCGGCAAGGGTCATCCGAAGAACGGTCTCCCCCGGGCGAATCACGGAATAGTACTCCGCAGGCAACGAGGCGACGGCGCGCATTTCGTCAAGGCTCACAAGCCGGATGATGCCTGTCTCGGCCTTGATCTCCTCGCCTGGCTCGTGAAGGCGCCCGCTAACACGCCCGGAAAACGGGGCGTAGGCGGAACAGTCGTCAAGATTCTTCTTCGCAATGGAAAGATTCGCCTCCGCAAGGGCGACCTGGGCCTCCTGTGAGGAAAGATTCGCCTTCGCCAAAGACAAGTCGGCCTTCGCAGAGTCGTATTTCAATTCGTAGGCCTCCAGCTCGCTGGCGGAGACACGCTCCTTCTCACGGAGACGACGGTATCTTTCGACGTCAAGGCTCGACTTCCTGAAGCCGGCCTCGGCCTTCTCAACCTGGGCCCTAGCAACCTCCACGGCAGACTTCTGGGCCTCCAGGGTGGCGGACGCGACCTCGTATTTGTCGCGGTAGTTCCTCTCGTCAATCGTGAAGAGCAACTGCCCTGCCTCGACAGAATCGCCCTCCTCCACCAGAACCTTCAGCATTGTGCCGCTGACACGCGCCGCCACGGTCGTATGGACCGTGGGCTCCAACGTCCCCTTGAGCATCAGACGGCTGGTGAAATCACGCTCCACAAGATTGCCCATGACCACGGGGGTGCCAACGGCCCGCGAAACCGTCTCCGCCTTCTTTTCGCTCTTGCCGCACGAAACGGCAAGAAGCCCCGCAACAACCGAAATCGTCCAGAAAAGTATCTTCTTCATTGCCTATTGCTCCTTGATCAACAACTCATCCAATTTTTCCTTCATCGGGTGTTCCGCGTCCTCCTTCGTCCAATGCGCGGAGTCGGGGACGATGGCCCCCGTCGCCAAATCCAGCCTCACCCGTGCGATTTCCGAGAGGTAGCGCGTCTGGACCAACGCCAGCATTGCGTCGTCCATCTCGGCCCTTGCGTCCAGCATCCTGTAGAGGGGTTCTATCCCCTCCTCGTAGCGGTCGCGGAACTCCTCGTAGCGCGCCGAAAGCGCATCGTAGCTCAGCTGGGCAAGCTGGCGGGCACTCTCGGCATCCCGCAAATCCGCATCGGCCGAAACCACCTCCAGGATGACGGAGAGCGTCAAATCCTCCCTCTGGAGATTCGCGGCCTCCCGGACGACTTTCGACGCCTTGTAGTTCGTCACCTTCGAAAAGCCCTTGAAGAGGTCCATGGCCGCCGAAAACCCGCCATAGAGGTTTCTGGCACGGTCCGCAATGTCGTCGCCTGTCCAAGTCCCGGTGGCAAAGCCGCCGACCACCGGCAGGAAGTCGACAACCGCAAGGCGGACCTGGTTCTCGGACTCCACAATCTTCCTGTCCTGGACCGAAAGCTCGGGGCGGGTGGCCAATGCACGAAGCACCAGGTCGGAGAGCGCCCCGGTGTCCGCCGCAACGCCCTCCTCAGGGGGAATCAGCTTCAGCCGAGACTCGTCCATCGGGGAAAGCCCAAGTGCCTGCAAAAGGCGTCCACGGTCGACCTGCATCGAACGCCGCGCCTGCTCCAGGGAAATGACCTTCGACTTGTACTGCGCCTCCGCATTGGTGCACTCCCACTGCAAATACTGCCCCTCCTCCAACATCGCGGCGACACGCTCATACTGGCTCTTCGTCGCCTCGACCTGACTCTCCAGGGCGGAAATCTGCTGCTCGTCAACAAGACACTGGAAATACAACCCCGTGACCTGCGCGACAATCCCCTGACGCGCAACATGCTGGGACAAGGCTGACTCCTCGCGGGCCAGCTTCCTGCTCGCATACAAAAGCCATGTCGACGGGTAGAAAATGGGCATCTGGACATTCAATGAAGCGTTCGAATAGCTCTTGTCAGAGACCGGAGTGCCACGCATGGTCTGCTGGTGACGCCACCCCGTCCAGCCCGCCGTAGCGGAAACCTCCGGCAGGAAGTTCGCAAAGGAGGAGTTCACGTCCAACTCGGAAAGACGGCGCTGCAACGCCGAAAGACGCAGATTGTAGTTGTTCTCCAACGCAAAGGAAAGGCACTCCTCCAAACTCCGGGGAGAGTCAAGCCAAACCCCACGGGCCGACAAATCCTCCCCAAAGGAGGAAACATGCCCGCGACGAACCTCCACACCGTCACCCAGGGACGCACAGGATGAAAGGAAAAACACACCGCACAACAGGAGAAACAACAGGATGACTCCAGAAATCTTCTCGCGCATGACTATCAGAAATTATCCTCAAAACAAACAATGACACAAACCTACAAGTCCTGACAAGGACAAGCGAAAAATCAAACGGGCGTTTGAAATTTCGCTTAATATAAGACACTGCAGGATTCCCGCACCGAAAAACAATGGCCAACACAAAAAAAAGCCGGAGGCACACGTCTGCACCTGGAAGTGGGAGCAGCACCAGGAGAATGCGGCGAGTGGATGCCTCCACCCTGGGGAATTGGCCGCCTGGCAGCCTGGGCACCTGCAATTGCGCAGGAATGACGCAATGCTATATTAGGATTCAGCTTCCTGGGATCTGGCTAAAGTAGAAGATGTGTCCCGATTGCAGGTCACCCCGCCGCATCCGTTCAAGAGGGCGACCTTGCCTGTTTCAGCCAGCTTTGTCGCGTCAGGCCATGGACGCTCTTGCGTCTGGGTGGATGCAGTGGGCAATGCAGAGTCCTTTTCCATTAACATACAGAGGGGGCGGGTCGCATACATCCAATCCTGCCCCTTCCACACTCCCTGGTTGGACAACCTCCCGACGCAACTGCTCCGACGGTATCTGGACGCATGTATTACATCGCCCAAAATGGAATAAAAGCAAAGGGGCATTGCCTTGACTCCAAAGTGTTGCCATCTGTTCCCATCATCCAGGCAATTCCCTTTTCGGGAGACATGCCCTCTTCCTAGAATGCCAGAGATTTCTATCATTGTTCCGTGCTATAATGGCGAGAAGACCATTGAAAACTGCCTTGATTCCATCCTCAGGCAGTCATGCCAGGATTTCGAAGTCATCCTCGTAGACGACGCATCGCAGGACGGCACAAGGGCAGTAATGGAGAAATACCTGCAAAACCACCGTTCCATGGACGCCCGCATTGTTTGCCACGATATTAATCAGGGCGTCTCAAAAAGCAGAAACGATGGCCTGGCCATGGCAAAAGGAACCTTCGTCTCCTTCCTGGACTGCGATGATGTCCTGGACTGCGATTTCTGCAAGACACTCCTCGAAGCAGCCGCAAAGGAGGAGGATGTCGACATCGTCTGCGGAAATGTGGATTTGCACACACCAGATGGCAGACGCAGAAAACAATTCCGGACGGAGAGGCTACGCCGCCCCGTTTCCGTCTGCCCGGAAAACGACATCCGCTTCTACGACGTGCTCCACTTTCTCGACATCAGTTGCGCAAAGCTCTTTAGACGTTCCTTGCTTGAAAGTCATAACATACTCTTTGACAAGGAGTTACGATTTGCGGAAGACACACTGTTCTCCTGCACCGCCGCCATCTTCGCCAGGCGAATCGTGGTTCTTCCAGATTATTGCGGATACACATATCTCCTACAGGACACATCCTGCAGCGTCTCCATGGAAATCCCCATGCGGTTGGATTCACTGAAACGCTTCCTTATGGAACTAGACAGGATACTCCCATCCGCCATGCGGCGTATGCTCCTCAGAAAATCCCTGGAATATGTATGGACCATCAAGAAGTTCGGAGGCATCCGCAGGCAAGAGTTCCTTGAGCGCACGATGAACGACAGGGATTTGCTTGCCCTCCTGGACAGTTCCATCCGACAATTCGGGGGCTTCAAGCACAGGATTGTCTGGTCACTCATTCGCCACGGCATTTCAAGTTCCCTTGTTTTCTGGTAAAAAAAGCGAGGTCTGCTGTCATGAATATCCTGTTGGCTCTTTTCAAGTATTTCCCACAAGGGGGGCTCCAAAAGGACACGTTGCGCTTTGCCCAGGAGGCCGCCCGGCGGGGGCACAATGTGACGATTTTTTGCTCCTCATGGCAGGGCGACAAGCCCGAAGGGATCAGCGTGCTCGCCCAGCCAATCCATGCCTGGACAAACTATGGAGCCATGGAATGCTTTCGAAAGGCAGTTGCAGATTATCTGCAGACACATGACGTCGACGTCTCACTCGCCATGAACCGGATTCCAGGTTGCGACGCCTACTTTGTCGCCGACTCCTGCATGGGCAAGTGGATGAGAAGCCAGCATAGCCCCCTGGTCCTTGCGTGTCACCCCAGATACCGGACCTACCTGCGGCATGAGGAGTCGCTATGCTCTCCAAACGCGCATACGAAATTGTTCTACATCGCGGAGTCCCAGCACAGGGAATATGCCCAGTGGTATTCCCTCCCTGAAGAACGCTTCGTCTACCTCCCGCCGGGAATGGACGAACGCTGCCGCCTGCAGGAAAATGACGATGTGCGGCGGCGGAAGAGAGCACAACTCGGCCTCGGAGATGGTACGCTGGCTTTCTTCCTGGCGGGGACAAACCTCCTCCGCAAGGGAGTCGACCGTGTGCTTGCGGCCGTGAAAGCTCTTCCCGAAAACCTGGATGTTCGATTCTTCCTGGCGGGGAAGGAGAATCCCACGAAGGTCCGCCGCATGGTGGAGAAACTCGGAGTGCCAGATGAGCGCTTTTGCTTCCTGGGAGCGCGAGATGACGTCCCTGACCTAATGCAGGCTATGGATCTAATGATTCATCCTGCCCGCGAGGAAGGGACGGGGACCGTGCTGATTGAGGCTATAGCCTCGGGGCTTCCCGTAGTCTGCTCACAGGCCTGCGGCTTTGAGAATTTCGTCCGGGAGGCCACAGGCACGGTTGTGCCGGAGCCATTTTCCCAGGAAACCCTGAACCAGATGGTACTTCACGCCATCAATGACCTGCCAGCCCTGAAGCAAAGTACGAGGGAATACGCAAAGCACCAGGATTTCACAGGGCGCTCCAGAGTCGCTGTCGATGAACTGGAAAAAATCGCACGGTCCAAGCTTGTTTCACATTCCAGTGCGGATTCCCAGCCTCCCGACAACCCACGCAACTGAATCCTGGCATAAGGAATTGCAATTGGGAATCGCATCCCCATCGCAGTATTCTGCACAATTCAGGATTCACGCCTTATCATCATGCAGGCAATCCATTGTCCGACGACCTGGCGCCATGTCGCCTGTCCACGCTGGCAATGATGCGTGGCACGGCGCAGGATGTGCCTATCCTGAAAGAGGCATTCAGGGCGGATGTGCCATCGCCCCCGTCCAGTCGTCCTCCGGAAAGGCAAGTCGCTCAGCTATGGAATCTACGCTGGAGCTCTGGTGAATCCAGTTCACATACGCCCGCAACCTCCCACAGGAGCATTTCAAGGAACCTTCCATGGACAACAAAATCCACATCGGACTCTCAACGGACGACAATTATGTCGACTTTGCCATGATTGTCATCCGTTCCGTGGCACGTTTCCATCCGCAAAATGGGAAGCCACTTGTGTTTCACATCTTTACCAATGGCCTAAGTGAAGGACAACGCAAACGCTTCTCACGCTATTCCTCCTCTCAGGTGGAAATCAAGGAAATCCCCGTAGACACGACAGCATTCCATGCCCGCTGGGGCACCGCCAAACCGATGTACTACCGTCTGGAGTATGCGAATTTCCTGCCTGATTTGGCTCGCATCATCTATCTCGACTGTGATGTGGTTGTTCTGGATGACATCGAAAAACTCTGGAATATGGATTTGCAGGGAAAGCCCCTCGCCGGGGTTGGCGACAGGGCCGGCCTCCAGGAAAAGCGAAAATGCTACTGCCCTGACCACATCATGTTCAATTCCGGCGTGATGCTGCTGGATTTGGACCAATGGCGCATGGAAGGCCATGTGGAAAAGCTGGCGAAGTTCTGGCATGACAACCGCTCCTGGATGCATTTCGCGGACCAGGGGCTGCTGAATGCGTATTTCGGCAGGAACTACACCATGCTCCCCCAGAATTGGAATATCATAAACTCAGTCTACCGCAACCCCGCCGTCTCCGGGATGTACACCGACGAGGAAGTGCAGGACGCCATCCGGAATCCTGGAATCGTCCACTTTACAGGCCACCACAAGCCATGGCTTTTCTGGAAGAGCTTCCACCACCCCTACGGATACACTTTCTGCCTCTGTGCGCTGGATACGCCCATCGGATTCTGGAAAAAGGCAAAATACTGGTTGAAACTACATCTGCACGGATGGTTTGTAGACTCCCGCAAAAAACGCCTCTGGGGAAGAAAGGACATCAGGAGAATACGCTGGCGATGCCAGGCTGCCGACCACTGACTCATTAAGCGGAGTCTTCCTTGTTTTTCGCCATGCTCCCCAGTAAGGCAGGCAATGGAGGAAGTGAAGAGAATGAGATGCCCCTGTTCGCCTTATGACTGCCCATGAACGGGGCCCTGCCGGATTCTCCTTCCCCTACCCCATGGGGGGGAGCTTTTCATCTGTTTTCTGCGTGAAAAACTCCTTTGGAGTGTCACATTACCTGCACTGTCTATATCTAGACCGGCGTTATCCTGTCCTTTCCATTCAAGCAACTCGGAGAATCCATCCATGAAATTTCCATTAGGGGTTCAGCTCTACTCGGTTCGCGAGTCCTTTCCCAGCGTCAAGAAGTACGCCACGCTTTTGAAGCGCATCGCCGACATCGGCTACAAGTATGTCGAGCCTGCAGGTTTCTTCGACATTCGCCCCCGCGATTTCAGGAAGGTCATCAACGACCTTGGGATGGACATGGTCTCCAGCCACAGCCCATGGGCGCGCGGCCTCGGCAACATCGGCGAATGCATGGACATCGCGGACGAGATTGGAATGAAGCGAATCGTCTGCGGATATGGCCCCGACGACTTCAAGGACCTGGATGCAATCAAGCGCACCGCCGAAAACACCACCGAAATGTATGAAGTCCTCGAACGCAACGGCTATGAACTCTTCCAGCACAACCACTGGTTCGAATTCGGACGCATCGACGGACGCCTCGCATACGACATCTACTGCGACATGATTCCAAAGGGAGTCAAGTTCCAGCTCGACTGCTTCTGGTCCACCAACTACGGCACGGAAGACCCCGTAGAAAACCTCAAGAAATTCGGCGACCGCACAATCCTCCTGCACATGAAGGACGGAATCTGCCGCCAGCAGAAGGCCGAGGGCGAGACCGAATACAAGGCGGGGCTTCTCGACCAGCCCATCGACCTGCTGCCCCTGGGCACGGGAACCCTGCCGATTCCGGAACTCATCAAGGCGACACCGAAGCACGTCGAGGCGATCATCGTCGAACTGGACTACTGCTCCGTCGAAATGTGGAAGGCGCTGGAGGAGAGCTACAACTACATGATGGAGCTTCTGCGCGACGACGCGTAGCCGCACTCTCTTTTGTAAGTTGTAACTACTTCATTCACAACCACTTGTAAAAAAAGCAAGTGTTGGCGGCATTAGGTCCGGCGGCCTCGGAGGGTGGATCGAGCTCAGATCCACCTGCGAACTGCTCGGCGGGCAGTCCACCCATTCGGCAGATGCGGAAGGACCACACGGGATCCCGAATCCAGGCGCAGGCAAGCCTCACTAGGCATGCGCATCCCTGGACTCGGGGTCTTCTACATAAGAGATGCTTGAATCCCTATTCATCCGAAATCTTGTTCTCGTCCCAGAACTGCAACTCTCCTTCGGAAAAGGGTTCCTGACCGTAACGGGAGAGACAGGCGCGGGAAAGTCGCTAATCCTGGGGGCATTGAGGCTCCTTGGAGGGGCACGGGCAAATGCCTCGCTCATCCGGCACGGGGCAAAAAGCTGCGAAGTGGCGGGGGCGTTCCTGGTTGACGGATGCCATGCGGCAGTCGCCGCCGAAATCGACGAAAAGCTGGAGGAACTGGCGCTCCCGCCACGGGAGGAAGAGCGCCTCCTGCTGCGCCGGGTCGTCTCCGAAAGCGGTTCCAGGGCATTTGTGAACGGCTCCCCCGTCACTGCCGCCATCCTCAAGGAATTCGGCGACATGCTCGTCGACATCCACGGCCCCAATGAAAGCCATTCGCTGCTTTCACCCTCGCGCCAGCTCAGGCTTCTGGATCTCTACTGCGGCGACCAGAAGCAGCTGGAGTGCGTCCGCGCCGCCTGGTCGTCCCTGTCCTCGTGCCGCAAGTCCCTTGATGAACTCAGGAACGAAGGGCTCGCGCCGGAAGAGCAGGAGCTTCTCCGCCACCAGCTCTCGCAAATCGAGGGCGCCGGCTTCAGCCCGGGAGAGGAAGAGAAGCTGCTTGCGGACCACCGCGTAGCCTCCAACGGCGCGCGCCTCAGGGAGCTTTCCGAATCGATTTCATACGCGCTTGGGGGCGCAGACTCCTCCGTCACCGACGCGCTGGTCCCACTTGTCCGCCAGGCAGAGGAACTTGCCCAGCTGGATCCCGCCGCCGAAAAGTTCCTCGAGCGCATCAACGCCGCATCCAACGACTTGATGGAACTCTCGGGCGACCTGAACGACTACGGCGAGGGCCTCGACCTCGACATGGAGTCGCTTCAGGAAATGGAGGCGCGAATCGACCTCATCCAGAAGTTCAAGAGGCGCTACGGCCCCACGCTTGAGGATGTCATCGAGACCGGCAGCCGCATCAGGCAACGCCTTGAAAAGGCCTCCGAAAGGGAAGGTCTCCTCAAGGAACTGACGGAAAGAAGCGCGTCTGCCGCCAGGGAACACACCGACGCATGCAGGAGGCTCTCCGAAATCCGTCGGAAGGCCTCCACACGGCTGGCCGACGCCATCACCGCCCAGCTCCAGAAGCTAGGATTCCAGAAGGCGGTCTTCCAGGTGAAAATCGAAGACGCGCAGGCAGGCCCCGGCGGCGCGGACGCACTGGACTTCCTCTTCGCGCCAAACCAGGGGGAGCCCATCGCGCCACTCCGGCAGATTGCATCGTCAGGAGAGGTGGCGCGGGTCATGCTCGCAATCAAAACCGTCCTCTCCGAAGTCGACGACCTGCCAATCCTCGTTTTCGATGAAATCGACGCCAATATCGGCGGCAAGACTGCCGGGGCAGTGGCCGAGGAACTCCACTCCCTGGGAAGAATCCACCAGGTCTTCTCAATAACCCACCTGCCGCTTATCGCAGCCGCAGGAGACAGGCAGTACCTCGTGGAAAAACAGCTCGACGGAGACCGCACGGTCACAACGATGAAGGAACTCGCCGAGGCGGAACGAGTCGCTGAAATCACGCGAATGCTGGGTGCGGATTCATCCGACGCCACCGCACTCGCGCACGCCCGCGAAATGCTCCGCACAGCCGGAGGCGCAACACCACACGCCACAAGAAAATAGACACCCAAAAGAATGCAACGCGCACTGCCAATCATTCTTACCATAGCCCTGGCGTTCTCCGCGGCCTCCTGCTCGCAGACGAATGTCCAGCAGGAGATGTCGTTGGCGGTGGATGCGGCAAGGCGGCAACAGTATTCCGAGGCGGCGAAACACGCGGAAAAGTGCCTGGATCTCGTCCAGGACAGGCCTGATGCCATGATTCTCTTCAACTATGCGTCGTTCCTCTCGGAAAACAGGGAGAGCGCAAGACGGCAGGCACTTTATAATCTCTCAAAGGCCACGAAACTCCACCCGGAACGCTACGACTCCTGGCTCTTCTACGGCTGGGCACTCGTGGAAAACGGCGAAATCCGAGACGCAATCCCGCCACTGGAAAAGGCCTTCGCCATGGCTCCAAAGGATTCACCGCATAGAGCTAAAATCCAGGTGATGCTTGGAAAGTGCTATGTTACTAACAACTTGCAGTCCAAAGCGTTGCAAATACTCCAACCACTGCGCGCCAGAAAACCGTACAACACATGGCCGGAACTCTACAACTGCCTGGGAATGCTGGCGCTGCAACGCCAAAGCATCGACGCCGCAATCGGGTTCTTCAAGCAGGGGCTTGAACTCGAACCCGAGAATCCGATCCTCCTCCAGAATCTTGCAGTCACATACGACCTCTACAAGAACGACGCCGCCCTCGCCCGAAAGACATACGTCAAATGCCTCAAGCAAAAGAACGAAATGGGGGACACGGATGGCTGCAGACGCATCTCAAACCGCCTGAGAAGACTCGCCAAACGACCATAGCAAAGAGATGCGCATCCCGGAAAATACAATCGATGAAATCCTGCACAAGGCCGACATCATGGATGTCCTGCGGGCCTTCCATGTCGAACTGAAGAGGTCAGGCGACAACAGATACAAGGCGTGCTGCCCATTCCACAACGAGCGTACGCCCTCCTTCACTATCAATACCTCCAAGCAGGTCTACCACTGCTTCGGATGCGGCGTCGGAGGAGGCGTCGTCAAGCTTGTCCAAGGGCTGGTGAACACTGACTTCATCGGCGCAATACGCTGGCTTGGCGACAGATATCATGTCGACATCCCCGAAGACAGCTTCTCGGGCACGCCCCAGGAGTATGCCGAGAGCCGCAAATTCAGGGAGACAGGGATGCGGCTTCTCGAGGACACGGCGGGGTTCTTCCAGAGCAATCTCTCCGGCCCCATGGGGGCGCAGGCAAGGGAATACCTCGCATCAAGAGGAATCACCCCCGAAACAATCCAGAAGTACCGCATCGGATACGCCCCCGACTCCATGGACGCCACCCACGGTTGGGCGCTGAAACGGGGATTCTCGCGGGAACTCCTCGTCAAGACTGGCATCGCCATCGAAAAGGAAGGGCGGAACGCACTCCACGACCGATGGCGCGACAGAATCATCTTCCCAATCTGCGACGAACTCTCCAGGGTCGTGGGATTCTCGGGCAGAATCTACAAGGAGAGCCCGCTCCCAGGCGGCAAATACGTCAACAGCCCCGAATCCGAATTCTTCCACAAGGGAAGGATTCTCTACGGATTCAACTTTGCGCGACAGGAGTTCAAGCACTCGGGGTGGGCGCTCATCTGCGAAGGCCAGCTCGACGTCATCGCGTGCCATAACGCAGGGCTTGGGCAGGCAGTCGCCGCACAGGGCACGGCCTTCACCGAAGACCACGCCAGAATGCTGGCACGCACAGGCGTCAAGGAGGCACGCCTCGCCTTCGACGGAGACTCCGCAGGACTCAAGGCGACCATCCGCACGACGCGGCTGCTGCTGGCCGCCGGACTCGCAGTCCAGGTAATCACACTCCCGGAGGGCGCCGACCCAGACAGCATCTTCCGCAAGGGCGGCGCCAAATCCCTCAACCAGGTCATGGAGGGCGCCACCCCGGCAATCGAATTCGCATTCAATGCAATCTCCCGGACGCACCCGGAGGGCACCCCCGAGGCAAAGAGCCTGATCGTCTCTGAGATGATTCAACTGCTGGCGGCGATTCCGAACCAGGTAGCCTCCTACGGCCACTGCCAGGAACTGGCGGGGTGGCTCTCGATTCCGGAACACATCGTCGCCGACCAGCTTGCCAAATACAAGCGCGAGGAGATCGAGGCCGCGACTCGCAGCGCGCAATTCCAGAGGGCGGACCAGGCCGCCAACGCTCCACGACCCGCGGCAGTCGCGCCACAGGCGCTCTTCCACAACCTGGCGGGCGTGGACGCACTCGCCCAGACCATGCTCGATCTCTGCATCCACTTCGAACAGGTCGCCCAGCAATGGGTCGACCTGGACGTCTCGGATGTCCTGCCAACCGACTCCCCGGTCGTCCGCGCAATCAACGCCATTCTTGCGGCCACGGCCGAAGGCGACTGGGGCATCTCCGTAAACGAGGTCGCCCAGGGTGATCTGGGCACCGACTCGGCCGTCAGCGCAATCCTCACCAACTCACCCTTCGAAAGCTTCACCGTCACGGATGATGGCAGGCTGTGCGCCTCCCTCGAACAGGCTGTCAACGACTGCATGACCAGGCTCGAAAGGCTGCGTCTGGAGAAGGAGCAGCAGAATATCGTGAAAAAACTGGACAAGGGCGAAGACCTGGCGGCACTGCTGCGCAAAACCCAGGAACTGGCCAAAAGGAAAAACGGACTCCTGCAACAGGAGGAAAACCTACTCGACGACAACGCGAATCCGGTCTGAACCATATCCATCCCCACCCCAGATTGATATTTCGTGGACGCCAGCCGCAAGCTCGATTCTGCCACCGGACTTGTGGAGCCCCCGGTAGCCGCCGTCCACATAGAGGTGCGCCTCCGACGGCGTGGTCTCAAGGCGAATCAACAGATTCTCGCCAGGCACCCGAGGATGATATGAGCCTGGCTGCGGGGCGACAATGCGGCATGTCTTCTCCGCCACACCCCCGTTCCTGCGGCACTCCCCGCATGGCCGCAGCGGAATCCCCGCCACGGTGCGGCCGACCTTCGTGTCAACACACCCGGAAGTCGCTGCGAGCCCCGTCTTCGCGCAAAGCCTCGTCTCCGCCACAAACGACTGGTCCTCCTTCCAGAGGGGCAATCCATCCAGATGAAGACTCTGCATGATCGCGCCCGCGACTGGCGCGGCCGCCGTCACCCCCACCAGCGACGGGGAGGAGGCGCCGCTCTTGTTGCCATACCAGACGGCGACGGTCCACTTTGGAGTCACTGCAACGCACCACGCGTCACGGTTGCCATTGGAGGTGCCTGTCTTCCACGCGACATCCAGCCCTCCTGCGCCAGGGAGGGACTTCCTGCGCAGCATCCAGAGAAGCATCTGGCGCACGCCAGGAGACCAGAGCGCGCCATCGGAGACATTGCCCTGCGCATCTGCGTCCTCAAGAAAGGAGAGGCGCGGAACCCCGCCTGCAATCCGTGAATACGCACCGGCCAGCGCCAGAAGATTTGTCTCGGCGCCGCCAATCGCCAGCGAGAGACCGACACGCTCCGTGGCGCTGTAGACGCCGCCCCGCACGACGCCAAGCCCCCGAAGCAGCTCCAGCGTCCGCTCCACGCCAACCTGCTGGAGAAGCCGGACCGCAGGGGTGTTCAGGGAATCGGAAAGCGCCTCCCATGCGGGAATGCAACCCCTGTACGCACCGTCGAAGTTTGCCGGGCGATAGTCCTTCAGCAGGAGCTTTTCGTCTTTGAGGATAGTCTCCTGGACAATCATTCCGGCACTGATTGCCTCGCCGTAGATAAAGGGCTTCAGGGTGGACCCCGGGGAACGCCATGCGACTACCTGATTCACCTTTCCGTCGACCTCGTCCTGGAAGTCAAGGGTGCCGACGCATGCCCGCACGTGCCCAGTGGCATTTTCGACGACGACGGCGGCGCCGTCCTTGACATTCTGGAGGGATGCGATTCCATTTTTGAGGGCGAAGGCGACCTGCGCCTGGAGTTGCGTATCAAGGGCGAGCCTGTATTCCCTCCGTCCGGGGTTTGCCGCCAGCGCCAGCTGGAGATAGTGCGTATCCTCGACCTGTGGCCAGAGCCTCGTCTCAAACCTCCTGTAGCGTAGTGTTTCGTGGCGAATCTCGTCCGCCTCCTCATTTGAGAGAACACCGTTTTTGACGAGGAGATGCAGCACGACATCACGCCGTTGGATTCCCCTGGCGGGATGCCTGTCTGGCCGGTATCTGCTTGGGCTTTGCGGAAGCCCCGCCAGCAGTGCCATTTCGGCCCGGTTGAGGTCGCCTACATGCCGTCCGAAATAGTATTGCGCCGCCGCTTCGACGCCATAGAGTTTTCCTCCGAAGGGGAGGTTGTTGAAGTAGTATTCGAGGATTTCCTCCTTGGTGTGGTTCTTCTCCCAATTGCAGGCCAGCAGAATCTGTCGAATCTTGTAGCGGAGGGTGCGTTCCCGCCCCGTGAACATCGTCATCACCTGCATCGTGATGGTCGACGCACCGGAGACGATGCGCCCGCTGGCCAGCATCTGCCAGAAGGCGCGCCCGCCGGCAAGCCAGTCCACGCCATGATGGTCGAAAAAGCCACTGTCCTCCACCGCAATGAAATAGCGTATCAAATCAGGAGGCAGGTCAGAATACTTGACGGGGAAGTTCCAGCGGTAGTCATACCCACGGCTCACATGGATGAGAGCGCCAGTGGAATCATGGAAACGCACCGACGGAGTCAGACGGTCTATCGTGGACGGAGGCAGGGAGACATTCCGCACAGCCACCTCAAATGCCACGCGAACCGCCAGGGCGAAGCACGCCGCCACCGCGAGCACCACCCAAAGTCGGCGACTTCGCAGCAACGGCGGCAACGTGAGCCTTGACGAAAAGACCCTCATCCTGGAATATCGCGGGCAACAACCTCTACTTCACCAGGATCCGCGGCTCCGGCGCAGGCTGGAGAGCCCGCAGTTCCGGATGGTACATCGACTCGACAGAAACAGGAGGCACTGTGTACTCCCCAGGGGAAACGACGCGCACCTTGTAGATGACGCTGTACTCCTTGCCTATGTCAAGCCAACGCGAATTGCCGAAGCCCAGGAATCTGTCGTAGAGCTTCTCCATGCGGCTGAGGAAGATGGAGAGACGCTCATGCTCCGCCGGGGAGATGTTCCGCGCACGGGTCATCAACAGCTCGTCCTCAATCTCAAAGCAGCCTGGCAACAGGTCGCAGACGACGAAGTCGCCCACTTCGCCACTGGTGATGGCAATCCTGATGGCGACCTGAAGCAGGTCCCCCTGCCTGAACTCCTTGACGGGCTTCCCGTCCAGGCCAAGATACTCGCGGCGAACCTGGATTCCATTCGAGGCCGCGACTGCCTCGGCTGGCACGGTCCGGTCACGGCTCATCACCGTGACGGGCGCGTCGCCCTTGTTCACCAGATGCAGGGACACAGGCCCCTCGACGCGGATGGACTGGTTGCTGAAGACCGACCGCTCGCCGCCGTCCTTCACCATTTCAAAGGAGAGTTCTTCGCCAGCGGACGGCGGGATGACGGCCGCAAGCCCCATCGCCGCCCAGGCGTTGTCCTGGGTGGTTCCCCAGTGTCCCTCGGAGTTCCGAAGCGCCAGGAGCCCCTCCTGAATCCTCTGGATTGCAGGATGGGTCGGGAGTGTCTCGCCAATGAGCCAGAGCGACATGCCCATGCGGCGCACAATCGAGTCAAAGCCCGCAAGCACGGAATGGTCCGCCAGGAAGTCGGTCTTAAGCAGCGAGTCGAGTTCACGGGAGACTTCCAGCGGATACCCGGCCTTCACAAACGCCATGTATTTCAGGAGCCTGGTGAAGCCGTCGCACTTGGAGTCGTCCAGGAGCCTTGCATACGCGGGGACCATCTTGGGCTCGACGTATGCCAGGACAAGCAGCATCATGCTCCGCGACTCGGCAGGGAGGTCGGTCTTGTTCAGGTTCTGGCGAAGCTCGCGGGCAATCGCACTGCGGAAGCTATCCTGAATCTTGAAGCCGCAACGCTCCGCCTCGAAGAGGAAGAGATAGGCGAAGACGGAGCCATCAAGCCAATAGGTGCTGCCGCCTGGCCACATGGAAAGCATGGCGTCTGAGGAAGACCGGCGGCGGGAGGCAAGTTCCAGAATCGCCAGCTCGACGCGCTGACGGGCAGACTCGCCGTAGGCCTCCGGAAGAATCCCTGCGGAAACCAGACGCGGCACTGAGAGCAGCGGGAATGCGGCGGAAGTCACCTGTTCAAGGCACCCGTATGGATACTCCGAAAGCCACTTGAGGCTGCCGGCAATCGCCAGCGCGGGGGTGCCGGCCTCGATGCTGCCAAAACGAGCCACCGCGAAGTCGCCCTGCCCTCCTGGCGCAAGGGTCGTCGAAACCTGGGTCTCCACTGAAGGAAGCGCGGGACGGACGACCACATCCGCCCTCTCAATCGCCTCGAACTCACCGGACTTGAGGCGGATTGTCAATGCAAGATGCCCGGAATCGGGAGACCCTGCATGGACAAGCGTCCTTGCAGAGGCGGAGCATCCGGCCTGCCCTTCGATGAAGGCGACGGAACCCGATGCGGCGCCCTGAATGTCACCGCCGTCGCACTCGACAGACCACTGGGCCTCCTTGCCAGCAAACTCCGCCTTGCCGAAGAACTCCATGCCGACCTGGAAATCGTCTCCAGGCGCCACGACCCGCGGCGTGTGGGCGACCACAGTCACTTCCCGACGCAGGACAACCTCCGCCTCCGCGGAGCCCGTCCGTTCCTTGTCAAGGGCGACTGCCATCACGCGAAGCATTCCCGTGTGTTCGGGAAGCCTCGCCGTGAGCTCGGCGACGCCGGAGTCGTCCACGTCCACGATTCCCAATGTGAATGCGGCTGGCGCCTCGCGGTTTTCAGTGATGCCTCCGGCATACGCCGCCTTCATCGCGTCCATCATGCGGAAGTCGCCGCCAATCTTCTCGGTTCCCGCATTCAACACGGGGTAGAACATCCAGTAGTTGTCGTATGCGCTGAAGGGTGAATAGACCCTTCCGAAGAAGTGTTCGAAGAGATCCGGGGTCTTGTAGCCAGTCAGCGAGAGCACGCCGGCCTGCATTCCCCAGACCACCACCTTGCCCGGAACCGGCTTGCCATCATGGGTCGACAGTGCCACGCGAACCTTCTGGTCAGAGCCGGGGCGCCCCTCGGACGCCATGTCGATGGCCACCTTCATCCTGTGCACATCCTGCTTCACCTTGAGCTCCACCTCGCCCGAAAGATGAATCGGGTCGGATGCGTCGTCCTCGCGCGACGCCACGGAGACCGTCGCGAACCAACGCCCGTAGCTCAGCTCCGGGGGAATGGACAGCTCGAAGGTGTTCCTGCCCACAACGACGGGGAAGGAACTCTGCCCCGATATCCCGGAAAGGCCGGAAACAACCACTCCCGTGCCCGCAACCGGACTCTCGAAGGAGACGACCGCACGGTCACCGGGAAGATAGGACTCCTTGTCCAGCTCAAAGTCAAGGCTGCGGGGATCCTTGAGACGGCTGCCGCTCTCGCCGCCCCAATGCCAGAACTCCATCTGGAGACGCTGGGTTTCGCCCTCGTAGACTAGCAGCTTGAACCTGCCGCGGCCTATCCCCTCGGGCAGGAGAAGCCACCCGTCGTCCGACAATGTGACCGGCGCGGAGTGGACAGCCGATTCGACGCACTCCCAGATGCGCTCCATGCGGCCGTCGGTCCTTGTCTTGAGAAGATACTCCCAGCTGAGGCGGTTCAGCTTGTAGGTCAGCCTGGACGCATCGAAGGCGCGCTCCTTCCCATCCGCAGTGAGCCAGACCAGCTTGACCGCGCATCTGGAGGAGTCGCCGTCGTCCTTGTAGCCACCAAGATAGCCTTCCTGGTAATGCCGCAGAACCTCCACCCTCGATGTGACAGGGCGGCCGCCAACAGGGGAGTTGCAGGTCGCCTCCACACAGAAGTTGACTGGAAGCCCGGACGCACGCACGCTCCCGGGAATCTCCAGCGTGCCGGAGTACCTGCCGGCGCCGTCGCTGCGGACTCTGTCCATAAGGTGCACAGTGCCATTATCCTCCAAAGAAGGACCAAAGGTGAATCCCTCGTATCCCTTCGGAGAGAATGGAACAGGCATCGCGGCCAGGGAAATGTCAATCCTGCCATCCTTGAGGGGGGCGCCGAAGTAATACCGCACGTCTCCGCCCAGCACAAGGCGCCCGCCGTCCTGGGAGACCTCCGCCTCCAGGCTCGCCTTCAGTTGGTCGGGCACGTATTCGCTGACCAACACCTCGCCGCTGCCATAGACAAAGCCACCGTCGCCAGGAATAGACATGCGGACGCTGTACATGCCGGTGGGACAGCTCTTCGGAAGGCTCCACTCAACCTCGTAGACGCCCAGGGCGTCCCCGACGACGGTCTTCTGGGCAATGTCGTCCCCAAGGGAATTCCGAAGGGTGAACTGCGCCGGGACGCCGCCCTTCGCCGTCAATGACTCGTCCCGCAAGGACGCATAGCAGCGGACGCTCTCCCCAGGCCGCATCACGCCACGCTCGAAGAAGAGCGCCGCCTTCTCGTGGACAGGAGATTTCTCCACGCCCATCACGGTGCAGTAGGAGATGTCGTCCCCCTTCCTGACAACCAGATACGCCAGGCCGTCCTCCTTGTCGTCCAGCAGCTTGAACGGCACGACGACGCATCCGTCATCCCCGGTCTCCCCTTTGCCGGCAAGCTGGATTTTTCTCGTGTAGACGGAGACCTCCGCGCCAGCCACAGCCTCATTGTCCCTGAGGGATCTGACGGAGACGGCGACCGCCTCCGGGGAAACGGTCGCGCTGACTCCAAGGTCGGTCACGATGACTGTCTCGCTGGAGGAATTCCAGAAGTGCTCGGAATCGTAGAGTCCAATGCGGTAGACTCCGGGACGGCGCTCAATGCCAACCTCGGACAACTCCAGGGAGAGCTTCTGGCGCTTGTTGCGGAGCTTCCAGACGGGAAGTTCGCTGGAGGCAACCAAATGGGTGTTCTGGCTGGCATCCTGGTTGCCAAGAAACTGCAACAGCAACGAGGGATAGACCTCGCGGACGTCAACCTTCAGCTTGCCGTCAATGTTCTCAGCCTGGACAGGCAGGTTCCAATACTTGTTGGACAACGGGAAAAGGCGCCCCGAGGAGGAGAAACGCACGCGTGAAGGACGGTCTGGAGGCACCACAATCGCAGTGAGCTTCTCACCGGATGCAGATACTGTCACAGCGTAGGCAACCCCCGGCTCGAAGTCGCCTTCGACATTCATCACCGAACCATAGCAGTAGACGTCGAGGTTCCCAACGGCTGGCTCAATCGAGACGTTCTCCCTGCCCAATGGCACGGGAGAAGGCTTTGTGAAACGAATGACCAGCCATGAACTGCTGTTCATCGAGGCACTGGAAATCAAAAAGGGCACCTCGACCAGAGCAGGCACCTCGACCGGAGCAGGAGCAGGAGCAGGAGCAGGGACGGGAGCAGGAGCAGGAGCAGGGACGGGAGCAGGAGTCGGTGCAACAACCGCAGGTGCCTCCTCATCAGCCTTTTGCTCCGTCAACGCCTCCCCTGGCAAATATGCTTCATCAGCCACCGCCCCGCCGGAGACTTCAATACGCCCGGCGGAAACGACACCGCACGAGCCCCCCCTCTTCAGCAAAACCGCATTTCCAACAACAGAAACCAGCAAAAACAAAACGAGAACGGCGACAAACGCCCTCGCCCCACGTGTCATGGCGCACCTCCAATAATATTTGAGAGTCCCCTGGAACAACCGACTGTTTCAATGCAGAGACTCCCCCTCGGAATCCCCCCAATCGGCACATTTCATAATGTATACACAACCAGGTTTTCCCCTCCCCCTCAAACCTGCAATTCACAGAAAAAAACAAGACTGTTTTTCAGGAAAAAGACGCCCCCGTGAGAGCCAGGCGCCATGGCGAACAACAAAGCGTGGCAGGATATGAGCCGTGGATGGAGGAAAGGCGCAACTCACGGCAGGGGACGAATACGGCACGTCTAGTCTTATATAGTCATAACTACTTTATAACCAAGGAGTTATAAAGACACAAACGCCCTACCCCCGACACCGCCCCCATCGTCATTCGTATCTCAGGCAGTCTATTGGATTTAGCTTGCTTGCCCGGTAGGCGGGATAGAATCCGAAGAAGATTCCCACGACTGCGGAGAATGCGAATGCCCCGATGATTGAGCTTTCGGTGATTGTAATTGGCCAGTTCTGGATGTTTCCGATGGCCCGTGCCCCGACCACTCCGAGGATTGTCCCGATGAGTCCTCCGACGCACGCGAGCGTCATGGCCTCCAGCAGAAACTGGAGAAGAATGTCCCAGGGCCTTGCGCCTATTGCCATCCTGAGTCCGATTTCCTTCGTTCTTTCGGTGACGGAGACCAGCATGATGTTCATGATTCCGATGCCTCCCACCAGGAGCGAGATTGACGCGACTGCGCCGAGCAGCAGCGTGATTGTCGAAGTAATCGATGTCATCATCTCGGTGATTTCGGTCATGTCGCGGATTACGAAGTCGTCCTCCTTGCCGTCGGCAAGGCGGTGCCGTTGCCTGAGAAGCGCGGTGAACTCAGTCTTCGCCTCCTCCAAATCCCCCATGTCCCTGAGTGAAATCAGGATTTGGTTGACATTGTTGAAGGTGGACCGCTGGATTGCACGCTTGACAGTCGTGTAGGGCATGAGAATTGCGTCATCCTGGTCCTGCCCCATCGAATTGGAGCCCTTCTTCTCCATGACGCCTATGACCTTGAAGGACATGTTCATCACGCGGATGTTCTTGCCGACGGGGGAGTCGCCATTGGGGAAGAGGTTGTCGACCACCGTCTGCCCCAGGATGAGGACCCGGCGACCCGCGCTCACGTCGTCCTCGCTGAAGAACGTGCCCTCACCCACATTCCATCCGCGGACAACCGGAAACCCAGTGCCCACCCCGGAAATGCTGGTCGCCCAGTTGTTCTCCTCGTAGATTACCTGGGCGTTGCCCTTTCGGACCATGGGAGTCTGCCCCGCGACGAGATTCGGGAAGTCCTTCTCGATCTGCTCGCCGTCGGCGGCGGTAAGCGTGTTGGCGGCGCCTGCGCCGAGGCTGACTCCGCTGGAGCGCATGAAGTTCGGGAAAATCATGACAAGGTTGTTTCCCATGGAGTTGATGGAACTCTTCATCTGCTCGCCGGCGCCTGTGCCGATGGCAATGACCGCAATCACGGCCGCGATGCCGACGATGATGCCCAGCGCCGTCAGAAGACTGCGCACCTTGTTGCGCCAAATCGCACGCAACGCAACCCTGAATATCATTAGCAGGCTCATATCTCCCCCTTGCCTCCCTTGGATGGGTCGTCCTCACGGACAATCACTCCGTCCCTCATGACAATCCTCCGCTTCGCGTAGGCGGCTATGTCGTCCTCATGGGTGACCATCACAATCGTTATTCCCTGGGAGTTCAGTTGCTGCAGGAAGGTGATGATTTCAATCGATGACTTGGTGTCAAGATTACCCGTTGGCTCGTCAGCCAGGATGACTGGCGGGTTGTTCATCAGCGCCCGGGCGATGGCGACCCTCTGCTGCTGGCCGCCGGAAAGCTGCGCCGGCGTATGGTAGAGGCGGCCTCCAAGCCCCACAAGCTCCAGAAGCTCGATTGCACGCCTGCGGCGATCCCTCGCGGAGAGAGACGAACCGCCATAGAAGGCCGGAAGCTCCACCTGCTCCACCGCACTCGTGCGGGGAAGAAGATTGAAGTTCTGGAAGACGAAGCCGAGCTTCTGGTTGCGGAAAAGCGCCAGCTCGTTGCGCGACATCGTGGAGACCTCGCGCCCGTCCAGCTTGTAGCTCCCGCTGGTGGGCGTGTCCAATGCGCCAAGTATGTTCAGCATCGTGCTCTTGCCAGAGCCGGAATGCCCCATGATGGCAACGAATTCCCCGTAGTCAACCGACAGCGACACACCGCCCAGGGCGTTCACAACGCTGTCGCCCAGGGTGTAGGTCTTGAACATGTCCTTGATTTCTATCAGCATTCGGAATGAAATGTGATGGTTGGGGGAAAACTCGCAGACGGATGGACGGCGCACGCAACGCCACCCTCAGGAGATCATCTCGGAGGAGGTCCGGGAGGGCCGCCGCCCCTCCTTCTGTTGGGACGCTTCGGCATGAAGGGGTTGTTGGTGCCAGACTCCTGGACTGCGGCCGCACTCTGGCGACCGACCACGATCTGCTTCCCGACCAAATCCTCGCTGCTCTCCTCGACTACGGTGTTGATGCTGTCGGTGATGCCAAGGCGGACACGCACAGGATGAATCGAAGTCATAGAGTCCGCAACCCAGACCACATCCCAGTCGCCGGATTCATCCTCGGACTCCGCCGCCGCCATGTCGGGGGGGACCTCCCCCGCGGCCGGTGTGAAACGGGTGGCGGCATTCGGGAGGATTACCTTGTCCTTGTCCTCTCTGACAATCACGGAGAGGTTCGCGGTCATGCTCGGGAAAAGGCGCTCGTCGGGATTATCGGCTTCGATGATGACTGGATAGGTGACTACGTTGGAGGTGGTGACACTCGCCAGGCGAATCTGGGTGACCTTGCCTGTGAATCTCTTCTTCTTGTAGGCGTCAACCGTGAAGACCACATCCTGGCCTACCTCAATCTCCCCTATGTCAGCCTCGGGGATCGACGCCTCGACCTGGACACGGGTAAGCTCGGTGGCAACAGTGAAAAGACCCGACGCGCTCATCGAGGAAACCACGGTCTGACCCTCCTCGACTGACCTGTCGATGACAATGCCAGTGACCGGCGAGGTGATCGTGCAGTCGGCAAGGTTCTTCTCGGCAGTGGCGACGCTGGCCTTCGACTGCTCGATGGCGGCCTCGTTGCTCTTGACGGTCGCAGTCAACTGGTCGTAGCTCGCCTGGGCGTTGTCAAGGTCGCTCTCGGTCGTCATCTCCCTCTCGTAAAGCCTCTTCTGGCGCGAAAGCTCCCGCTCCGCAAGCCAAAGCTGGCTCCTGGTGCGCTCAAGAGTCGCCTCGTTGCTCTTGAGCTGGGCACGGGCGCTGGCAAGGGCAGATTCGTAGGTGTCGGGGTCAATCAAGGCTATCACCTGGTTCTCGGTGATGCGGGAATTGTAGTCGGCAAAAAGGGAAACGATCTTGCCGGTGACCTGGGTGGTGACGGACACCTCCCTGATCGGTCCGATCGTGCCAGTCGCAGTAACCTCCTGGGTGACGGAACCACGGCCGACCGTCTGGCTACGATAGTAGGTCGGCTCCGGAGCCCTGGGACGGTTCTTGTACCACCTGTATCCGAAAAACACAGCTCCGAGAACCAGGCAGACCAGGATTGCTTTCAGTAGTTTCTTCATGATGCGGTGTATGGGCGGTTCGGTGTTGGCTCCTTCGGACTGCGCAGGACTACTCGCCAATCAGCTTCGCTATCGTGGCCTGGGCCTCAAGGTAGTCAAAGTATGCGTTGACTGCCTGCGCCTTCGCGGATGAAAGGGAGACCTGGGCATCGGTGCGGTCGACGCTGGTCGCCTTGCCGTTGCGGAACTTCTCGTTGGTAATCTCGAGGTTGCGCTCGGCACTCTTCGCCTTAAGGTTTGCAACCTCCTGGGACTGCTTCGCACGGCTGCTGTTGAGAACCGCACTCCGGATGTCACGGTACATGGTCTGCTCAGCCGCCGCATAACGGCTACGGGCAATCTGGAGCGAAATCGTCGCCTGCCTGATCGCATTGCATGTCCTGCCGCCATTGAAGATGTTCTCGCCAAGCGAAATCCCGCTTGAAAGGTTCCACAGCCACGGGAGGGCGGGATTGCGGCCGGAAACGCTGCCGCCCAGGGAGAATGTCAGGTCGGGATAGAGGTCGGCAATGGACTCGTCAAGGGCGCCGGATGCCACGTTCACGTTGTAGCGCAACGCAGCCAGGGAGGGCTCGCGCTCACGGGCGGTCGCCATCAGCTCATCCGCATCCTGCTGGTATTCGCGCACATTGCAGTCCCCAAGCTTGTATTCAGGAGTCTCCGCAAGGCCCAACGCCAGATTCAGGTTCGCCCAGCCGGTAGAGACGGAGTTCGCGGTGGAAATCTCCTCGAGACGGGCACTCTGGTAGTCCACCTCGGCCTTGAGAACATCGTATTCAATGGACTCGCCTATCTCACGCTTCACCTTCATCTGCTCAAGGTGGTCGCTGTACTGCCCGACGGACTCGACGGCCACCGCATGAAGCTCAATCGCACGGCGAAGTTCAAAATACGCCTGGCGGACGCCGTAGACGATTGCGGAACGGCGCTGGTCATACTCCTTGAGGGCGGCGGCAAGGGAATCCTGCGCCTGGCGCACCCTGGCGCTGGTGCGCCCGAAGTCATAGAGGGTGAGGCTCATGTTCAACCCGCCGTTGTATGCCCCGTTATTGTGGGTGGTTCCGCTGTGGCGGTCGGTGTTGCGGGTGGCACGGGAGTGCCCGACGGAGGAGGAGAGGGTCGGAAGGTAGCCGGCCTTCGCATTCGCAAGCGAAATGCGGGCCTGCTCCACGGCCAGCGAGGACTGGAGCATCGACGGGCTGCACTTCAGCGCAATCTCCTCAAGCTGGGAGAGGGAGAGAACCGCTCCAGCCTCGATTCCAGCGTCAATGGCGGGCATGGTGTATTCGCCTGGAAGCCTCGGCACTTCATCACGCTGGACTTTCCGTGCCTCACGGACTGTTGTGCACCCTGGAAGGAGAACGATGCATGACACGGCAAGCGCCGCCAGCAACCCACGGTTGATTTGTATCCTGAGATTCATTGTCTTGATGTCGTAATGCGGTATGTGAAGCGATGATTGCCTTTTCTCGTTTTCAGTAACACGAGCATAAACTCCCTTTCAAGGGGATTATTGCCTTGAAACGGAACTTTTTTATAAAAAAAAGACAGGCTCCTCTCAGCGGGGAACCAGGGAGAGCCCCGACTGCACGGAGATCGTCTCGCGCGTCACAGGGTGGGGGAAGTCGAGCTTCCAGGAGAGAAGCGCAATGCCACCCTCCGGCGCAAGGCTCCTGCTCGCCTCGGACGCGCCATATTTCAAGTCGCCGCATATCGGATGCCCTGAATGCGAAAGCTGGGCGCGTATCTGATGATGGCGCCCAGTCTCCAGCTCGACTTCGACCAGGGATGCGCCTGGCAGACGGCGGAGCAGGCGATAACTGAGAAGACAGCGCAACGCGCCGGGAGTCCCCGCAGGGACAATGCGGGAATGCCGCTCGCCTGGAAGATGCAGAAGATAATCCTCCAGGCGCCCCGCCCCGTCGGGAAGGTCGCCGCAGACAAGCGCCAGGTAGCGCTTCCTGAACTCCTTCCCGCGCTGGGACGCATTCAGCCGCGAAAGCCCCTTGCTCGTCCGGGCAAAGAGCACGACGCCGCCGACAACCTGGTCGATTCTGTGGACGGCCTCGAGAAAGACATTCCCAGGCTTGCCGAAACGCTCCCTGACCAGGAACTTGCCCCGCGACTCCAGGGAGTCCACATCCTCCCCCTGCCCTGACGGCTGCGTCAAAAGCCCCCAGGGCTTGTCCAGGACAAGCACATGGTTGTCAAGGTAGAGTGGTTCTGGGAGGGGCACCCGCATGAGCCGCCTGGCCGAGGGCTACGCCTCCCCCGCCCACTTCCTGAGGTTGCTGATTGTCTCCCGGATGTCCCGTGCCTGCTCCTCGCTCTCCTCGATCTCACGCTCGATGATGAATTCGCCGTCGAAGCCAATCTCAAGAAGCCTCTTCACAAACCTCGGGAAGTCGACCATGCCCTTGCCAACCTGCTTCTCCTCGCCAAGGTTCTGGCCATTGGTCGGGACGCATCCGTCCTTGACATGGATGTTGCGCACATACTTCCCGAAGACATCCAGCGCGTCAATGGGGTTGCCCTTGCCGTAGAGCAGGAGGTTTGACGGGTCGAGGTTGATGCCAAGGTTGTCAATGCCAAGGGATTCCAGCTTCTGGATTGTCCTCAGCAGGGTGACGGGCGTCTCCTGCCCGGTCTCAAACCAGAATCCCAGTCCAAGGGACTTGCAGTATTCCGCCACCTCGCCAATCGCCATGACCGTCGGCAGGAACTCCGGGTCGGTCATGTTTTCGGGAATGAATCCGCAATGGGTGATTATCGCCTGAAGCCCAAGGGACTTGCAGAAGTCCGCCCCATGGCGCAAATCGGCAATGCGCTGGCTGCGGTACATCGGGGGGACAAGCCCCATCGACACCGGCCCCTCCGTGAAATTCCAGTAGACGTGGCCGCTGTAGCCAGCCCAAAGCGCCGAAGGACGGACGCCCTTCAGCTCCATCTGCTCGCGAATCACGCGCGCGCACTCGGCTGTCTTCGCCTTGTCCTCGTAAAGGGAGGTGTGCCAGTTGTTGATCTGGCAGGTGGAAAGGCCAAATGATGAAAGGCGGTCAAAGATGTGGCTGCAGTCAAAGTCCGCATGCATGGCGATGATGGTGCCGATCCTGATTGACATGGCTGTAAGTCCTCTTGATTGGATTGTGGATGACTGAAAAAAGGCCACGCCGAGGGAAATCGTCCTGCAGCGTGGCCTCCTTAACTAGAATGCGCGCCCCCAGATGAAACGGGCTGGAGCCGCGGCGCGAATCAACTACTCCTCTTCGGCCAGCGCCTCCGCGACATCGTCGGAAAGCTCCATGTCGTGGTAGACCGCCTGGCAGTCGTCGTAGTCCTCAAGCGCATCGACGAACTTCTGGACGCTCTTGGCGGTGCCAAGGTCGGAGACCATCGTCGTCGAATCCGGAATCATCGCCAGGGTCGACTCGGTCGCGACAATCCCGTTGGCCTCGAAAATCGCCAGGATCTTCGCAAAGGCGTCGGGCGCGGCCAGAATCTCGGCGGTGCCGTCGTCAACCTGGATGTCGTCAACGTCGGCATCCATCAAAAGCTCCATCAGCTTGTCTTCGTCCGCCCACTCGCCTTCGATGACAAAGCGGCTCTTGCGCTTGAACTTGTAGGAGACGGCGCCTGAGCCCGCCATTTTGCAGTTGTGCCGGGTGAAGAAGGAACGGATGTCGCTGGCGCAGCGGTTCTTGTTGTCGGACATGCAGTTGATGATGACCGACACGCCGCCCGCGGCATAGCCTTCATAGGTGAATTCTTCAATCGCAGCCCCGCCGAGTTCGCCGGTGCCCTTCTTGATGGCGCGGTCGATGTTGTCGTTGGGCATGTTGGCTGCCTTGGCCGCCGCAATCGCGGCGCGAAGACGCGCGTTCAGGTTGGGGTCGCCGCCGCCTTCGCGTGCAGCCTGGATGATTTCCTTGGAGACGCGCGAGAAGATCGCGCCGCGCTTCGCGTCGGCGGCGCCCTTCTTGTGCTTGATGGACGACCATTTATTGTGACCTGACATAAGAGAATGAACCTCCAGAATTGAGGTGTGAATTGGCTGTTTGTACGGGTGAGGAAATCGGCAAAATGTAAAGCCTCTACGCTGTTTTGCCAACAGGCCGCCAGGAGGAGCACTGGCCGACAACAAGACATCCCCCGAAAAAATGGGGACTCTTCGGGCAAACTCATGAAAGGGAATTAACTTTACTCCGTGTTCGATGATTCCGACAAACGGGCGGAAGTCATACGCTGCCCGAAAACCAACTCTTCCGATAACAACGAAGTCCACTCGCTACTATGAAAAAGTCGCTTCTCGTACTCGCAATCCTGGCTCTTACCACGGGCATCGTCTCCGCATTCGACACCACCGCGCTGCAGCTCGGAATCTGGGCCCCGAATGTCCAGCTCGTCCCACCTGAAATCTCCATCACGGGAGTCAAAATCAACCTCCCGTACGGAAGCAACTGCCAAATCACCGGCCTTGACATCGGCCTGGTCTCCATCTCGAACGACCAGGGAACCGAACTCGAAGCCAGGGTCGCCGCGCTCCAGCTCAACCTCTTCAACAGCACCAGCGGCTCCTTCTCGGGCATCCAGGCGGGACTCGTCAACCTCTCCGACACCTCGAACGGAATCATCTTCGGACTCGTCAACTCCGCAACCACAAGATGCAGCGGAATCGAATTCGGACTGATTAACACATCCCTCGAGTTCAGGGGACTTGCCGTCGGACTCGTCAACTACACGGAATTCCTCGAAGGAGTCCAAATCGGACTGGTCAATATCGCAACCAGATCCACCCTACCCTTCTTCCCGTTCATCAATATGTGCTTCTAATTCCAGGGAAGAACCTGAAGAAGAGCCGGGAGTGACGTATAATTGTCCCCCGGCTCCCCATTTTCCCTGTCGGCGCAACAAATCCCGTGGCTTGCGTATTCGCACCACTCCACGGCTAATATCCTGCCACCGCCACGCGCCTCACCGCCTGGCAGATCATATTGAGAAAGGAAAGGCGCGCCAGCCACGCACTACTCCCTACCCTCTTCTCCCTACTCTCCCTACTTTATCAAAGGCGCGCCCAAGCGCGCCAGCCACGCACTACCCTCTCCTCCCTACTCTCTCCTCCCTACTTCCTTCATAGGACGCGCGGCGGAAGCGCCGCGCGGGCGCGCCCAAGCGCGCCAGCCACGCACTCCCCTCTTCTCCCTACTCTCCCTTCCCTACTTCCCACATCTGATCGAGGGGGCCGTGTCCGTGTCCGATATGCGGGTCGTGCCTTAGAGCCCCGGTGAGATATTTCTTGGCGTTTTCGATAGCCTCTGTGAGGGGGAATCCCAGGGCGAGGTTCGATGCTATCGCGGAGGAGAGAGTGCATCCGGTGCCGTGGGTGTTTTCCGTCTGGACCCTTTCACCCATGAACCAGGTCTTCGCACCGTTTGCCACCAGCAGGTCATTTGCGTCATTGATTGCGTGGCCGCCCTTGACAAGCACCGCGCCGGGAATGCGTCCGTCGAGGACAAGTCCAGCCGCCTCCATCCCTTCGGGGGAGTGGATTGACATTCCCGTAAGTGCCTCCGCCTCGGGGACATTCGGGGTGATGACGGTCGCCAGGGGCAGAAGCTCCCTCTCCAGGGCCTCCTGGGCCTCGGGAACCAGCAGGCGGCTCCCGGAGGTCGCAACCATCACGGGGTCCACAACTATCTTCGACGGCTTGTACTTGCGGAGCTTCTCGGCTATCACGCAAATCAATTCCGCAGAGGAGACCATACCTATCTTCACGGCGTCGGGCATGATGTCGGTGAAGACGCTCTCAAGCTCCTGGCCCACAAAGTCAACGGGGGCGTCATGGATTGCCTGCACGCCAAGGGTGTTCTGCGCAGTCAGCGCGGTAATCACGCTCATTCCGTAGACATGGTGGGCGGCAAAGGTCTTGAGATCGGCCTGGATTCCGGCGCCGCCACTGCAGTCAGAGCCGGCAATTGAAAGGACTTTTTTCATAAGTATCTTATTTTCAAGCAGTTAGAACGACATTGAAGAGAATTCACGCGCTGCGGAACGCGGGTCGTCGGAGGCAAAGAGCGCGGAGACTACCGCCACGCCGGCAATGCCGGTTCCAGCGAGCGATGGCGCGTTCCCAATTGTGATGCCGCCGATTGCGACAACGGGGATGGTGACGGACCTGCAGATTTCCCGGAGCGTCTTTTCATCGACCCAGGATGCATCCGCCTTCGTGCTGGTCGGGAAGACCGCCCCGACTCCCAGATAGTCCGCCCCGTCCCTTTCGGCGGCCTGTGCTTCTTCGACATTCGAGCATGAGACCCCGATGATTGCATCGGGGCCGAGTGCGCCCCGTGCGTCGCGGCATGCCGTGTCGCCCTGCCCCACATGGAGCCCTGCGCCGATTGCCCGCGCCACCTCCACATTGTCGTTGATGATCAGGGGAACATTGAACTCGCCGCAAATCGACTGTATCTCACGCGCCTCCTCAAGGAAATCCACGTCCCCAAGGTGCTTTTCGCGAATCTGGACGATTGTCGCCCCGCCCTCAAGCACTTCCCTGACCTGCGACGCAAGGGTCCTGCCGCGAAGCCAGTGCCTGTCGGTCACTGCGTAGAGATGCAGATTGAATTCCTTCTTCATTGACTCACCTCCTAGGCAAGCGAAATCCCGTCAATCAGATTCGTCCTCATGGTCGCCAGACCTGCGCCCGTCTGACGCGTCTTCGCCCAGGCTTCTTCGCCGCAGAGGCACATCAGTTCGGTGGCCGCGTATGCAGCCTCGAGGATGTTGCCTGGATTGGCGCCGACAAAGGCCGCCGTCAGACCGGTCAGCATGCAGCCTGTCCCCGTAATCTGGGACATCTGGGGGACGCCATGGCGGCACACCAGGCTGCGCGACCCGTCCGTGACAATGTCCATCGCGCCAGACATCGCCACCACGCAATTGTGCCTCCTTGCAAGCGAGGCGGCCATCTCCGTGCGCGCGGGCAATGTCTCCTCCGTGACTGCGTCACCGGCGGCGGCATCCACTCCAACCGTCTGGCCGGCCTCGCCGGTCAAGGCGCGGATCTCCGACGCATTCCCCCGGATTACGGCCACGGGATACTTCGCAAGGAATCCCATGAGCATCTCCGTGCGGCACTTCGCCGCACCAGCACCAACCGGGTCAAGGACGACGGGCTTGCCAAGACGCCCGGAAAGCTCCATCGCAAGACGGAACGACTCGTCCATCTCAGGAGCCATCGACCCGACATTCAGCAGGACGGACTGGGCCAGCCTGACAAAATCCTCCAGTTCGCGGGGGTCGGACGCCATCACGGGGGACGCGCCGGATGCCAATATGACATTCGCCACGTCGTTCACGGTGATATTGTTCGTCAGGCACTCGACAAGGGGCCTGCGGTCACGGACGTTCCTCAAAAGACCGCTCCACTTCCACTCGTTCATATTCGAATCCTCCAAAAAAGATTCCAGTGGAGGGGAGACGGCATCTGCGACTTCCTCCGCTGGCATTACCACAGCTCAGGTTCACGGGTCTTTTCTCAGCAGGACGGCTCTCGCCATCCGCACCCCGGCGCTGGATTGAATATAGCCTGGAACCATGCGCCCGCAGGACAGCAGGCAACATGGCAGACAGCCGATTATGGACGCACGCCCCCGAGGCTACGGCACGGACGGCGCCAACTCCCTACAGGAAGTACTCGACCCCGCTCGCAAAGATGCCCTGATCCTTGACGCCGGGAACGTTGCGCCCAAGACCAGACTCCCAGGTGCGCTCGGAATGCCCCATCTTGCCAAGGACACGCCCGTCGGGAGAGGTGATTCCCTCAATCGCGTTGACAGACCCATTCGGGTTCCAGGGCATCTGGTTGGCCGGACGACCCTGGAGGTCCGCATACTGGAAGGCAACCTGACCATTCGCCACAAGGGAGGAAACCTGCTCAGGAGTCGCGTGGAAACGACCCTCACCATGGGAAATCGCAACGCAGTGGACGTCCCCCACCGACGCCCTCGAAAGCCACGGGGACTTGACTGACGAGACCACGGTGTTCACCATCGTGGCGACGTGACGCCCCAGTGTGTTGAAGGTGAGCGTCGGGGCATCGTGGTCCAGCGCGGGAAGAATCTCGCCGTATGGAACAAGCCCCAGCTTGATGAGAGCCTGGAAGCCATTGCAGATGCCAAGCATCAGGCCGTCACGCCTGTGAAGAAGCTCCTCCATCGCGTCCCTGACACGGGGATTCCTGAAGGTGGTCGCAATGAACTTGCCAGAGCCATCCGGCTCGTCACCACCGGAGAAGCCACCGGGGAAGGCCACGATCTGTGCGTTCCCAATCGCCTTCACAAGCTTCGATACTGAGTCCTCGATGTCCGCCGCGGATAGGTTGCGTATCAGAACAAGCTCGGGAATCGCACCCGCCTCCTCGAAGGCACGGGCTGTGTCCACCTCGCAATTGGTCCCCGGAAAGACGGGGATGAGGACGCGAGGACGCGCGACCCTGACAGCCGGCTTCAATCCGCCACGCCTGGAATAGGGCTCCCAGGTGGCGACGGGGACATCCCCGGCCTTGGTCGGAAAGACCTTCTCAAGCGGACGCTCCCAGGTCGGAATCGCCTCGTAGAGCGCATACCGCATCTTGTCGCCAATCGTAATCGCACCATCCGAGGTGGTGTGCCCAATCACAGGATATCCGGGAAGCCCGTCAACACTCTCGACGATGATCACGCCGTATTCCGGCGTGAAGAGGTCCCCCAGCTCCTCCGGCGCGTCGCCCTTGAAGCCCACCAGGTTGCCGAAGCACATCTTCGAAAGCGCCATCGCGATTCCGCCACGGCCGACCGTCTGCGCCGCAAGAATCTTCCCTTCGCGGATGAAGCCGTGAAGCGCGCCGAAGTTCTTCCGCAGCACTTCGAAGTCCGGGGTGCCGTCGGGAAGGCGTCTGACAGGCAGAAGCGAGACGACATGCCCGCCCGCCTTGAATTCAGGGCTGACCACGTTGCGGGCATCGCCGGCAACCACAGCAAAGCATACCAGCGACGGAGGCACGGTGAGGTTCTCGAAGGTGCCGGACATGGAGTCCTTGCCGCCAATGGCCGCAGTTCCGAACTCCAACTGCGCACGAAGACCGCCAAGCACCGCCGAAAGGGGCTTGCCCCAACGCTCGGGGACAAAGCCAAGACGCTCGAAATACTCCTGGAAGGAAAGGCGCGCACGGGAGGAGTCGCCACCGGCGGCCGCAAGTTTCGCCAACGCCTCGACCACGGAGTAGATTGCGCCGTGGAAGGGGCTCCACGAACACAGATACGGGTCGTAGCCATGGCTCATAAGGGTGCAGCACTCCGTGCGGCCAGGCGTCGGAAGCTTCGCCGCCATCGCCTCGTTGGGAGTCAGCCGCATCTTGCCACCGTAGGGTTCCAGAATCGTGGCTGCGCCAATCGTGCCGTCAAAACGCTCGACAAGACCCTTCTGGGAGCAGACATTCAAATCCTGCAGCGCATCCATCCACGCCGGCAGCAGATCCTCGACATGCTTCGCGGAAAAGGGATTCGCCCCTGCGTCGGGAGAGCCCACCACTACCTGGACATGCTGGGTGACACCGTTGGTGTCAAGGAACTCCCGGGAAAGGGAGACAATCGGCTTGCCACGCCACTTCATCTCAAGGCGGGGCTCCGCAGTCACGACGGCAACCTGGGTCGCCTCGAGGTTCTCCTGGGAGGCAAGTTCCATCGCCTTCGCGGCATCCCCGGGAGCCACCACCACGGCCATGCGCTCCTGGGACTCGGATATCGCAAGCTCGGTCCCGTCAAGCCCATCGTATTTCTTCGGAACCGAGTCCAGGTCAATCTTCAGGCCAGGAGCCAGTTCGCCAATGGCCACGGAGACGCCGCCCGCGCCAAAGTCGTTGCAACGCTTCACAAGACGCGAGAATTCACCGCGGCGGAAGAGTCGCTGGATGTTGCGCTCGGTCAGTGGGTTGCCCTTCTGCACCTCAGCGCCGCAGGTCTGCAACGACTCGTGGCTGTGAGCCTTGGATGACCCGGTCGCGCCGCCGCATCCGTCACGCCCGGTGCGCCCGCCAATCAGAAGGATGACATCGCCGGGGGAGGGTCTCATGCGAACCACATTCTCCTTGGGGGCAGCCGCAATGACGGCGCCCAATTCCAGACGCTTCGCCACAAAGCCGGGATGGTAGTATTCCTGGATCTTGCCCGCGGCAAGACCAATCTGGTTGCCGTAGGAGGAGTATCCCGCCGCCGCAGTCCGCGTAATCTTGCGCTGCGGGAGCTTGCCAGGCAGGGTCTCGCTGACAGGCGTCCTGGGATCCCCTGCCCCGGTGATGCGCATCGCCTGGTAGACGTATGAGCGGCCGGAGAGCGGGTCGCGAATCGCGCCGCCAAGACAGGTCGCCGCACCACCGAAGGGCTCGATCTCGGTCGGGTGGTTGTGGGTCTCGTTCTTGAACATGACAAGCCACTTCTCGGGCTTGCCGTCAATCTCGGCCTCAACCTCAATCGAACAGGCGTTGATCTCCTCGGAGGCATCCAAGTCGTCAAGCTTCCCCTGGCGCTTCAACTCCTTCGCGCCAATTGTGCCAATGTCCATCAGGCAAAGGGTCCTGTCCTCACGCCCAAGCTCCTTGCGTATCTCAAGGTATTTCTGGAAGGCACTCTGAATCGGAGCCGACAGCACGTCGCCTTCAGGGAAGGAAATCTTGTCAAGGCTCGTATGAAAGGTGGTGTGGCGGCAGTGGTCCGACCAGTATGTGTCAATCACCTTGATCTCGGTAAATGTCGGCTCACGACGCTCGCTCTCACGGAAATACTGCTGGACAAAGGCAAGATCCTCGGCACTCATCGCAAGCCCCAGGGCCTTGTCCATGTCCTCAATCCCACTCTGGGACAACTCAAGGAACCCATTCATCACACGGACGTCCTCGGGAACCGATGAAACCATCTCCAGACTCGCAGGCTTGACACCCATGACAGCCTCGCGACTCTCAACAGGGTTGATGATGTAACGCTTCACACGCTCCAAGTCATCGCCGGACAGATCCCCGAAAAGGGCGTACAGGGTGGCAGTCCGAACCAGGGGACGCTCCTTCTGGGTCAAAAGCTGGATGCACTGGGCCGCAGAATCCGCACGGACATCATACTGGCCAGGCAAAGGCTCCACCGCAAACCAAAACGCACCATCCAGCTCAGGATGAAAGTCCACATGCACGTCGTCGCAGTTCGGCTCGGATAATACAGACTCACGCGCGGCACGGAACTCCGCTTCCGTAAGACCAGATAAATCGTAGCGCTTGAAGAGACGCAACCCGGAAAGCTGCGGAAGCGACAAAGTCTCGCGCAAGTCCGACAAAAGATTGCGTGCCTCAACGTCAAAACCAGGACGCTTTTCAACAAACACACGATAGACAATACTCATAAGTAATTGAAAACAAGGTAGTTATGACACAAATGGACAAGGACGGGAAAACGCCTAAAGCCGTCGAAACCCAGAATATAAACCCTATTAAGTAGGGAGGAGAGAGGAGGGAGAAGAAAGTAGTGCGTGGCTGGCGCGCTTGGGCGCGCCCGCACGGCAATTCTGCCGTGCGTCCCTGTGTGAATCTTTTCCCTGTACTCTACCCGCACGGCCATTCAGCCGTGCGAGCTTATATGAATCTTACCTGCGCGGCATTCCGCCGCGCTCATCGGAAGCCCACTGCAAAGTGGCCACGCACTGCTTTCTACCCTCTTCTCCATGTTCCCTACTTTGGAAGCCCACTGCATAGTGGCCAAGCACTGCTTTCTACCCTCTTCTCCCTGTTCTCTTTTTCAACGCAAAACCCCCTTGCGGCATTGTCCGCAAGGGGGTTCTGCGTTGAAAAAAAAGGTTCGCGCCGCGCTGCTTTCACGCGCTCTTGAACGCACTATCATCGCC